>JAKIST010000013.1 GCA_021648495.1 Draconibacterium sp. | reverse complement strand
AAGGGACGGCGGACCCGTCCCTTTTTCCTCCCCCAATATACTGCAACACCTGTCATTCCGAACGAAGAGAGGAATCTCATTTCGCATCTACTCATTTTATGGTTGACATTATCGTTATAAATGAATTGGATTGAACACCAGTATGTTACAAAAGTCTATCATTGGCAGGCACGAAACAATCTCATATCATTGATAATAAACATATTGAGATTGCTTCTCGCTTCGTTCCTTGCGGTTGCAATAGATGAAAAAATATTTTTCGGAATAGACTTATTTTTAGTGCTTTGAATACTTCGCCGATTATTGAATCAAACATAAACAGTTCTTCCTTCATGTAAATATTTACATCGCTTTCGACAGGTGTCTTGTTCCACCCCTTAATATTTGAAGAATAAAAATTGTGTTGAATTTCAGTTCATAAAAAACAAAATATATTTAAAAAATAGCTGCAAAAGAAATAAAACTTAACTGTTTTGGTTTATTTTAGCCACATACACAAACAACGGAACAAAATGGCAAACAAAAACAAGGGGAAAGTGGTACAAATGCTCAGCCCCGAAAACTACATCAGAAAAAAAGCGCGGACACTGCCCATTCACGAATGTTGGATTAATACCGATTGGGGAGAATCGGGAATGGCTACTATTATAGTTGCCCGCAGGCATACAAACGAAAATATTACATTTTGTTTGTATTTAGTAGATATATTGTGCCTTGGTGTGAAAGATACAATATATCAATTCAATGTCCACCATTCGGAATACCAGGATTTTCTTGAAAAGATTTCAGAAACTATGGAGATGAGAATTACCGACTATGTTTTGGGGCACAATATCATTTTAGCAGGAGTAGAGTTTGCCGAAGAATTTGGCTTCAAACCACACAAAGATTTCACTTCGATAACGGAATATCTGCTCGAAGAGGATACCGATGATATTAAACTTATAGAAATTGAATGTGGCAAAAACGGCAAACCATTTTACATGCAAGGCCTATTCGAAAATGATGCTACGGCAAACAAAATCCTAAAACAATTGGAACACACGGCAGGTAAAGGCAATTTTGATTTTATTAAAGAGATTGATCACGAATTTGAAGATGATTTGGAAGATGATGAAGATGAATTTGATGATATGACTTTTGAACAAAAAGGCGTTGAGTTCATGCAGAAATACAAGCGTATTACAAAATTAAACGATGATGAATATCCGCATTTCTTCAGTCTTTTGCAATCGATAGTTGATGATTTTATAGATATTGATGAGTATAATCGATTCTACGCTGAATTGTTAGAAGAACTGACCCTACTTAAAATCGATCATGATAAAATACCCAATGAATTATTGGGGATCGATAACGATAATTCACAAATTTCCAATGAAATTAAACAGGCGTTTTTATCAGTTTTTATTGATGAAGACTCCTTAAAACAGAAGAAAAAACGATTCAAAGTTTTCAGTAAAAACAAGGGTGTAGAAGCTGCTATTGATTATCTCGATGTTATTATTACAGGACTGGGTAATTCCAGAAAATACGAATCAAAATTAAAAGAGGCGGCGGCAAAATATCCAAATTATGCAATCTTGCAATTGAAATGGACTAAAAACAGAATTCACTATGAAGAAAAAATTGAGTTATTGCCCCATTTTCCGTGTAAATTGAAAAACTTTTTCAAGAGCCGCGATTCAATTTATCCCTGGGAATATTTCTGCTACCTCGACACATTTGTCCATTTGGTAATTGCCGAAGAAAACTTCTCCAAATTAGATGCCTGCAAAACAGTACTCAATGAACTTGATATCAATGAAAATGAAATCGTAGTTTTGAGTACAATCATTAGCTTATTCCAAGTAGAACTTGTGGCAGGTTATTTTAATGAACAAAATAATCTGGAAGAGTCGTAATCATCCAAAGATTATAGCGAATAAACTTTCAATCCGGTTATTTGTTATTTACTTTACAGAAAAAATATTTTGAAGAAATTTAAACAAAATTGATAATAGTATGAGAAAATTAATTTTAATAGTAGCAGTTGTTTTATTTGGAACAGGACTTTCGTTTGCACAACAAAAAGTGGGTATTAACATTGGTGACAAAGCACCTGAACTTATCGGAACTTCGCCCGATGGAAAACAAATAAAACTTTCCGACACAAAAGGGAAATTAGTATTGCTCGATTTTTGGGCAGCATGGTGTGGCCCCTGTCGCAGAGAAAACCCAAATGTTGTTCATGCTTACAATGCCTACAAAAGCAAAAAATTTGTAAATGGCAATAGTTTTACGGTTTTTAGTGCTTCGTTGGATAAAACTGCCGCTGCATGGAAACAAGCCATTGCAAGAGACAAGTTAGCTTGGCCATATCACATTAGCGATTTAAAAGGATGGAGCTCGAAACATGCGGCAATTTATGGTGTACGCAGTATTCCTGCCAACTTCCTTATAGATGGCAACGGGATAATTGTAGCCAAACAATTAAGAGGTCCGGCACTTGTGGCAGCCCTCAAAAAATATTTAAAATAGAAGCAATCAGACTTCACTTTTAAGAAATTCCAGAATGAATCAAATTGACACTCGATAATTGAATTGGGTGTCAATTTGTCTTTTATATGTGCATGGCAATATTTTTGATAGCACAAGTAGCGAGTTAAAATTTTGGTAAACCATATAATTTTGACTCGTTTGAATTTTATAACGAATAGAAAATGACAAAAAAAAAGAACAATAAAGAGGAGGAAGTAATTGTTGAGGAAATAAAAGAAAATACTCCAAGCGCAAAAGAAACAAATACTTCTAATACTGAAGACGCTGCCAAAGAAAAATCAGGCAATAAGAAAAAACCGAAGAAAGATAAAAAACAGGTTGAATTGGATGAATTAAAAACCAAATTTGCAGAAATCTCTGACAAACATTTACGTTTACAGGCTGAATTCGACAATTTCCGGCGCAGGACCATGAAAGAAAAAATCGATTTAATTAAATCGGGCGGCGAATCGGTTTTGATCAACATCCTTCCGGTTATCGACGATTTCGAAAGAGCACTGGATTCGTTAAAAGAAGTTTCGGACGACGATGCAGGAAAACAGGGAACAGCACTTATCTACAATAAGTTCAAAGAATTTTTAAAGCAAAATAACGTGAAAGAAATTGATGCTTTAAATCAGGACTTTGATGTTGACTTGCACGAGGCATTAACAAAAATACCAGCTCCTGAAAAGAAACTAAAAGGTAAAGTTGTCGATGTTATCCAAAAAGGATATTTGCTAAACGAAAAGGTAATCCGATTTGCCAAAGTAGTAATCGGAGAATAGAATTGATTATTCATAAAATATGGCAAAAAGAGATTATTACGAAGTTCTTGAAGTTGGCAAAAATGCCAGCCCCGAAGAAATAAAAAAGGCTTACCGAAAAAAAGCAATTCAATTTCACCCCGATAAAAATCCGGGAGATGCTGCTGCCGAAGAGAAATTCAAAGAAGCTGCCGAAGCGTACGAAATTCTTAGTAATTCGGAGAAAAAAAAGCGGTACGACCAATTCGGTCATGCCGGAATGGGTGGTGCTGCCGGTGGTGGTGGATATGGTGGTGGATTTTCGGATATTGAAGATATATTCTCTTCGTTTGGCGACATATTTGGAGGGCACTTCGGGGGTTTCGGAGGATTCAGCGGTGGAGGCCGCAGCCGTGGTGGACAACGGGTTAGTCGTGGTTCCGATTTACGCGTAAAAATAAAACTCAACTTAAAGGAAATAGTTAACGGAGCCGATAAAAAGTTAAAAGTAAAAAAATACGTGGCCTGCCAGCATTGTAGTGGGACAGGTGCAAAAAATAGTTCAGCTCATTCAACTTGTGGTACTTGCCGCGGTTCGGGCCAGGTAACCCGAATTACAAATACATTGTTGGGGCAAATGCAAACTGCATCTGTTTGTCCAACCTGCCATGGCGATGGAAAAATAATTACCGACAAATGCCATTACTGTGCAGGAGAAGGAGTTATGCGCGATGAAGAAGTTATAAGCATTAAAATCCCTGCTGGTGTTGGCGAAGGCATGCAACTAAACGTTTCGAACAAAGGGAACGCCGGACGGCGCGGAGGGATAAACGGAGATCTTTTGGTCGTTATCACCGAAGAGGATCACCCTGAATTGATACGTGACAACAATAATCTCATTTACAACCTTTTCCTTTCATTCCCTGAAATTACTTTAGGAACTACTTCCGAAATTCCAACTGTTGAAGGTAAAGTGAAGGTAAAAATAGAAGCTGGAACTCAACCTGAAAAAATATTGCGATTGCGTGGAAAAGGAATTCCTGATATAAATGGTTACGGCAAAGGCGATTTATTGGTCCGTGTGCATGTTTGGATTCCAAAAAAACTAAGCAACGAAGAAAAAAGAGCACTTGAAAAACTTCAAAGTTCTAACGGATTCCAGAAAGGTCCATCGGCTGCGGAGAAAAACTTCTTTGAGAAAATGAAAGATATGTTTTGAATAATTTCCCTGAGCTTTCAAACGAATAAAAATACTTCGCTCCTTTAAAACTACATTAATCTACTTTGAATTAATGTAGTTTTGTTTTTATATGTACATTTAAAACATAATAACTTTAAATAAAACCATTATCATGAAAAGAATTTTATCCATACTTTTTATTTGTTACTACTCAGCAGGTTTAATAGATTGAATATAAAATACTTATAGCTATTTAAATTCTTGAAAAATTTACTAATAAATAAATGTCATTTCTTTAATATCCTGATAATCTATAAATTAACAAAATAAATAAGTTATTAACGAAAATGTAACTCATTGATTAACAATGAATATTACTGCTGAGTAGTAACTTTTATTTTATTCGTCTCTACACAAGTCTTTGCAAAACTTAAACCCAAACATATTGTTGGGAAGTGGAAATATACAGTTGTAATGGATCAGGGCGAATTAAAAGGTGTATTCAATTTTACTGAAAAAGAAGGAAAACTTGCCGGAGAAATAGTTACAGATGATGGTTACAATTTTACTTTTTCAAAAGTTGAAATTAAAAAAGACAATACTTTATATTTTGAGTTTACACCAGAATATGAAATGTACAAGGTTACGTTGACCGTAGATGGTGAAAAATTTAAAGGTTCGGGTTCGTCCAGCGGAGGAGAAGCACCAATTACCGGAGAAAAAGTGGAGTAACCGTAACTATTCGTTACAACTGTTTTTAAGAATTTTCAACACTTTGGGGATGTCTTCAACAATTGAATTTGCAGAGATTGTTGCTCCTGACAGTGCTGAAATTTCTTTTTTATAACGTAATTCTCCCGATGAATAATTTTTAAATTGCTCCAACCATTTTTTAGAAGCAATTTCACCGCCATGTTCAGAACGATATTTTAAAACCCTGATTTTTTCAATAGCAAAGTCTAAATTAACGGTAATCAAGTAATCAAATTTTTCATATCTGCCCGTAGCTTGTGTAAAAACTGCGTAAAAATCATCGCCGCCGATCCTTCTAATACGGTAGATTACAACAATGTCAGTTTTTCCAAAAAAGTCAGTAACATCAACTTTTTCAACCAACGTTATATCTTTTTCCTTTAAAGCGATCTTCACCATTTTTAACGCCTGCTTTTCTGGATAAAACTCCTCCGCAGAACTTTGGATACCTCCAATTAACAAAAGGGGTACTATTGAAAAAAATAAAATCTTCATTAACTTTTTCTTTTTAAAACCAAATACCAATCCCCAGGTTAAACTGCCCGGTAGAATTATCTGAAACATCGCTAAAAACTTGATAGTCTGCTTTTAATACTGCTCCTGTAGCTAACCACCAACCAGTGCCAACAGTTACATCAGTGCGATCGTACATACCATTAATAGATAAGCCACCATCCGTTTTTGCGTGAGTATTATACATTTCGTAACGTACAAATGGAACAAATTTTTGCTCTGTTTTAGCAGTATGCAATAGATTATAACCTGCTTCGGCATACCAGCCAAACATTTGGCTACCCAAATCTTTTCCTGTAAAATCGTTATACTGGTCCGTGTTTTTAATATTTACAATATTTACTTGTCCGCGAGCTTCAAAACCACCTTTTCGGTAACGGGCATCAAAACCTACCATTGAAATTCCAACAACCGAAGAATCCGCTACTGCAATTGCGGCAGCATCATTTTTATCAATTCCATTGTACATCGACGATTGTGATTTTCCATTGTACGTACTAAATCCGAGTTTTAAACCTAAAATTCCATAGTAATCGATTTTTGTAGCAAGATTTGGTGAACTTAGAAACGATTCTGCCCCTTTTTGTCGGCCTTTCCGAAAACCATCAGTTCCACGAAAAGCACCTCCAGCATTGTAACCATTAAAACCATTCATTACATAAAGTTGATATTTTAAAGATACATTGTCGATTCTTCCGGTAAATCCAGCACCAATTTCGCGCCATGTTGTTGGAACAATTTTATTGTCGAGATTCGGGCGTTCGACTCCATTAAAAGTTGGCGGTTCGTGGTATTCGTTAATTATCCCCATGGGAACAAGCATTAAACCACCTCTAAAATTCAGCCACGGTTTAATTTCATAATTTAAAAAAGCCTGTTCAACAAAAACTTCTTTTACATGTTCCAATTCAATTTCAGTAACAAAATTGGTACGTTCGTTAAAACGATATGCAAACAACAAAACCATACGGTGTACATCCAACGTACCGTTACTCATTTGGTCTTTTTTAACGGGTTGGTTGAAATCTATTTGTGCGTAGCCACCAATCTGAACTTTCGATCCTGTATCGCCAGATGCCTTATTCATTGTGTTTTGCGACGCATTTTGAGCTTTTACAAAAACCGCATTTGCTATTATAAATAAAATAGTAAATATTTTTTTCATCGTTCTTTATGTTTTTAAATCAGGAGCAAAACTAACAATTCTTATTTTAATTTATTCTAAATAAAAATAAGTTATAGCCTATTCTAAATAATTATATTCCTTTCATGCTGAACAACAACAACTTGAAAGACTCAAAACAAGTACTGTTTATATAAGATTTGTAAAGTTCCGATGTATCGTTAATTTTGTTTCCTTTATACAATTATTGTGAAAAATTTAAACATAAAATATAATTTTTTTGAAAAAGAGCTTCAAAACGAAATTCTTTCCATCGGCGTTAAAAAGAATTTCGAGGCCAATGAATTTTTAATTCGGGAAGGTCAGTTCATTTCGAGCTTCCCATTGGTTTTGAGTGGATTAATCCGCATTTCGAGAACCAACGACGATGGCAACGAATTACTGTTGTATTATTTAAAAGGAAACGAAGTTTGTGCCATGTCGTTAACTTGTTGTATGACCAAAGTAACCAGCAATATAAATGCAGTTGCAGAAGAGCCGGCCGAAGTTATTATGCTCCCGGTTGAATTGCTCGACAGCTGGATTAGTAAATATCCAACATGGAAACAATTTGTGATGCAAACTTTTCAAAACCGTTTTCGCGAATTGTTAGACACAGTTGACTCCATTGCTTTTATGAAACTTGATGAACGATTGATTAAACATTTTAAAGATCGCAACCTAAATTCGGGAGCCACAACATTTACCGGCACCCATCAAGATCTGGCCTTACAACTAAATACCTCAAGAGAAGTAATCTCGCGACTGCTTAAAAAGCTTGAGAACGATGGAAAAATTAAACTTTCCCGAAATTTTATCAATTTTTCTAAGCTTTTGTGACTTTTATTACAGACCAATTTTCCAACTCTTGTTTTCTTTGTACCAGACAAATCAAAGTAAATAGTTCGAAGCTATTGCTTCAAAATTTTTTTTGGGTTATAAAATCGGTTAGTAGTTGAAGGTTGTAAAGCCGGGTTCGTTATGAATCCGGCTTTTCTATTTTTTGAATGAAACGATTTTATACACATATTTCAACATATTAAAAGTACCAAATACGTGTTAATGTTAATTTCATATTGAAAACTTAGGCCCTTTTTATCACCACGATTTTAGATAAATTGCTGATATTTGTCACTATTCAGTTACAGCGTTCAGTTACAGCGTTCAACAACCTTAAAAAATAGCAAAATGTTTAAAATTCAAACGTTAAATAAAATCGATCCTAACGGACTTAGCCTTTTCCCTTTAAGCAAGTACGAAATTGCCAGCGAGTTTAAAAATGCAGATGCAATTGTTTTGCGTAGTTTCAAAATGCACGACATGGAATTTCCTTCGTCGCTAAAAGCAATTGCCCGTGCAGGAGCTGGGGTCAACAACATTCCACTCGAAAGATGTACCGACAGTGGAATTGTAGTTTTTAATACTCCGGGCGCCAATGCAAATGGAGTTAAGGAGTTGGTATTGGCAGGATTATTAATAACGTCGAGAGACATTGTTGGAGCTGTAAATTGGGGAAAAACACTAATTGGGAAAGGCGATGAAGTCCCTTCTTTAATTGAAAAAGGGAAAAAGAATTTTGCCGGGCAAGAAATTCAAGGAAAAACATTGGCAGTTATTGGTTTGGGAGCCATTGGAGTTTTAGTTGCCAATGCTGCAAAAGCACTCGGAATGAAGGTTATTGGTTACGACCCATATATTTCGGTGCAACATGCTTTGGAATTAAGTCGCGAAGTTACGTGGGTAGAAGGTATTCAGCCACTGTTGTCGCAAGCTGATTATGTTACGGTAAATGTTCCTTTAACTCCCGAAACAAAAGGTTACATCAACAAAGAGAAATTTGCGATGATGAAAGACGGGGTGAAAATCCTGAATTTTGCCCGCGGTGGGTTGGTTGACAACAACGATTTAAAAGAAGCCATTGCAACGGGTAAAGTTTCTAATTATGTAACCGATTTCCCCGATGAAGAAACAATAAAAATGGAAAAAGTAATATCCATTCCGCATTTGGGTGCATCTACAAAAGAATCGGAAACCAACTGTGCAGTAATGGCGGTTAATCAAATAAAAGATTTTCTTGAAAACGGGAATATCATAAATTCCGTTAATTTCCCTGCTGCTTCGATGCCCCGGCACGAAGGTGCCCGCATTTTAATTGCCAACAAAAATATCCCAAACATAATTAGTCAAATTTCCAGTGTTTTAGCCGCTGAAGGAATAAATATAGATAACATGCTGAATAGAAAACGTGATGATATTGCTTACAATATTATTGATGTTGCGCAAGCAACAATCCCCGAATCGATAGATAAAAAACTTCAGCTTATCGAAGGAGTTTGTATGGTCCGCCTTATTCATTGATCACATTTGGGAATTTCCCTTTTTTATTAATTTTACATTTTCTACCAATAATAATATTGAATAAAAAAACTACAATGAGCAAGAATATTGAAACAAAAGCCGCCGATAATATTCGGGTTTTAGCTGCATCAATGGTCGAGAAAGCAAAATCAGGCCATCCGGGCGGTGCTATGGGAGGAGCAGATTTTATAAACATTTTGTATTCTGAATTTTTAAATTACGACCCATCGGATATGGCCTGGGCAAACCGCGACAGGTTTTTCCTGGACCCCGGGCACATGTCGCCAATGTTATACGGCGTACTTTCGCTGGCTGGAAAATACAGCATGGAAGAATTGTCCAATTTCCGCCAATGGGGGAGCGTAACACCTGGCCACCCCGAAGTTGACGTATTACGTGGGGTTGAAAATACCTCCGGCCCACTGGGGCAAGGCCATACAATGGCAGTGGGAGCAGCAATTTCTGAACGCTTTTTAGTTGAACGTTTTGGAGAATGGATGGCACACAAAACCTACACATTTATTTCCGACGGTGGTGTTCAGGAAGAGATTTCGCAAGGCGCAGGCCGAATTGCAGGATTTCTGGGATTGAACAACCTGATAATGTTTTACGATTCGAACGACATCCAACTTTCCACAAGCACCGGAGAAGTTACAAAAGAAGATACAGCAAAAAAATACGAAGCCTGGGGATGGAACGTAACAACCATCAATGGGAACAATCCCTCACAAATTAGGGAAGCGTTAAAAAATGCGCAAAGTGAAACTGAAAAACCTACCCTTATTATTGGTAAAACAATTATGGGGAAAGGTGCTGTTACTGATGCTGGTGAAAACTACGAACGCAAATGCGAAACCCACGGAATGCCGTTAACAAACGCTGGTGCTTCGTATGCAAAATCAATTGCAAATTTAGGTGGCGATGCAGAAAACCCTTTTCAAATTTTTACTGATGTTAAAGAACTGTATGCAAAACGCGAAGCCGAACTAATTAAAGCTGCCGCTGCCAAAAAAACGGAGCAAGCAAAATGGGAAGTTGCAAATCCTGAATTAGCGAAAAAACTAAATAAATTCTTCTCAAAAGAAGCTCCCACATTCGATTTCTCTGCCATTCAACAAAAAGACAATTCAGCAACTCGCGGAGCTTCATCTGCTGTTTTAGCTGCTTTTGCAGGCAAAGTTGAAAATATGATTGTTTCATCGGGAGACCTTTCCAATTCAGATAAAACTGATGGGTTCCTGAAAAAAACCACCGCATTTACAAAAGGTGATTTTAGTGGTTCATTTTTGCAAGCAGGAGTTAGCGAATTAACCATGGCTTGTTTAATGAACGGAATGGCGTTGCACGGGGGAATTATCCCGGTTTGTGGAACTTTCTTTGTATTCTCAGATTATATGAAACCTGCTGTTCGTCTCGCTGCTTTAATGGGACTGCCCGTAAAATACGTTTGGACCCACGATGCTTTTCGTGTTGGTGAAGACGGACCAACTCACCAACCGGTTGAACAGGAAGCTCAAATCCGTTTGATGGAAAAACTGAAAAACCACAAAGGAGAAAATAGTACTTTGGTCCTTCGTCCGGCTGATGCTAATGAAACTACCGTAGCTTGGAAAATGGCATTGGAAAATACTTCTACACCAACAGCACTTATTCTTTCGAGACAAAATATTACAAATCTCCCTGTTGAAGGAAACCGTTACGAAGCCGCACTTCAGGCAGAAAAAGGTGCATACATTGTTCAGGAATGTGGAGGTACGCCCGACATTGTATTTTTAGCCAGTGGATCGGAAGTTGCAACTTTGGTTGAGGGTGCTGCACTTCTAACTAAAAAAGACGGATTGAAAATACAAATAGTATCTGTACCTTCCGAAGGATTGTTCAGGAGCCAGTCGAAAGAATACCAAACAAGCGTACTCCCAATTGGAGTTCCACGTTTTGGGATGACTGCCGGGTTACCTGTAACATTGGAAGGTTTAGTTGGCGAAAACGGTAAAGTTTGGGGAATGGAATCATTTGGATACTCAGCACCTTATACTGTTTTGGATGAGAAATTCGGATTCACCGCAGAAAACGTTTACAAGCAGGTAAAAGAGTTGCTGGCTTAAAAAGCAACAAAATAAATCCATTAGAAAGGTGCTTCATTTTTGTGGCACCTTTTTTAACTACCAATTCCGAAAGAATTATTGAAATAAGTAATAAAAAAAAACCATTTATCCGTTAGTTGACGAATAAATGGCTTCTATATTGACTGAATTTTTTCTTCTACTTCGAAGTATCTAATGGAGCAGTAGTAGGGAAATTAGGAACCTGGGTCGGGTCAATTGCATTTTCAATCTGGTGTTGAACCTTTGATTCTTCGACACCACCCTGGGCGCGAGGAATAAAAGCAGAACCAACAACGGCCAAAAACAATAAAGCTCCTGCCAAACCCCAAGTTGCTTTTTCAAGAAAATCGGCAGTTTTACGAACTCCCATTACCTGGCCTGACGACTGGAAGTTACTTGCCAAACCTCCTCCTTTTGAATCTTGCACCAATACAATTAGTACTAAAAGGATACAAACCATAAATATTAAAACGGTAATTAATGCGTACATTTTTTTACTTATTAAATGTTCTTTAGTTTTTCTATTTCTTCAATTCGGGTTGCAAAGTAAACACTTTTTCCCGGATATTTCAAACTTAATTTTTTATATGCACCCAATGCCTTTCCGTAGTTTTTTTGCTGAAAATAAATAGTTGCCAAAGTCTCCGTAATTATTTCGTCATTTTCAATTACCGACTTCTCCAAAACTTCGTTCCTTTCGTTGTTTGAGCAGTCAACATTATCGTTACTATTTCTTCTGATCCTGCCCGGGCCTGACGATAAAAACTTGTCGATTAACGAATCTCCCGTTCCACTTTCAACATCTTCCTTTAAATTGTAAAACGAAGTTGCAGGACTGTTCAGTTCGATATTTAAAGGTAATTTTTTTGTTTCTGAACTTAAAAACCCGTACAACAACTTTCGATTGGAAACCCGAATGGCCACCTTTTTTAAAACCGTGCCGTATTCAGGCGAATTGAGCTGCTTCAGATTCTTCAGGTACAACAACCACCCCATTTGAAACGAAGGATATTCTTCAACCAATTCTTTTAATTGTACAAGCGTTTCGCTATTCAGCAAATCAATATTGACCAGTATTTTATTAAATTGTTCCGCTTGCATTTTCTACCAGTTGGCAATGGTTGCGTTAAAGATATCTTCGTGCAATTTTTCCACAATTTCGGGAACCAAAGCACCTTCAATGTCGTCCAAAGTTGATGAGCTGTCAAAATCTTCGAATGCAGTAAAATTTCGTTCAAAACTTTCGTCAGGCACTTTATTATTGGTGTATTTAACTTTAACCGTAATTGTTAACCTGTTCTGTGCTGCCCTGTCTTGTTTTTGAATCGACATTGGCCGAACTTCATATCCGGTAATTTGGCCTTCAAATTCAATATCTCCATTGTCTGCCAATTCGTTTAACGAAGTTTGGCGTTGCAATTTCTCCTTTAACTGTTCGGTAAAAGTTTGGCTTAAAGTAGGATTAATCAGCCGCGCCCGGTTAGGAAAATAATAAACCGTAAACGTTTTAATTGCGGGCGACAAGTTAGCACCTGTAAACGAATAATTTATTTTGCATCCCCACATTAAAGTGCCCGCCAACATAACAAATGCCGCGCGCAACATTAAACGTTTGATCCAGAATCTATCCTTTAATATCATATTCCTTAATCTTTCGGTAAAGTGTCCGCTCCGAAATCCCCAGTTCCTGAGAAGCATATTTGCGTTTGCCATTGTGTTTGTCCAATGCTTTTTTAATCAATTCAATTTCTTTGTCTTCTAAAGAAAGCGACTCTTCCACAAACTCTTCGGTATCCTGGATGTTATTTTTATGCCCCGGATCGATGTGAATGTGTTTTTGGGCTGACTGCTCTTCCGGTACAAAACTGCCAGTATTGTCATTATACAAATTTCGGATAATTTGAGCTTGATCGCCTGAAATTGGAGCTTCTTTATTTTCCATTAAATCGAGAACTAACTTTTTCAAATCGGTCATATCCCGTTTCATGTCGAATAAAACTTTATAAAGAATCTCGCGCTCGTTTGAAAACGAATTTTCAGCTCCCGATTTTGAAAACACGGCAGGTAAGTTTTTCGAAGAATTGGAAGGCAAGTAGCTGTCTAAAATATCGACGCTTATATTTCGCCCTTTTTCTATAATTGAAATCTGCTCGGTTATATTTTTTAACTGGCGAACATTTCCAGGCCAGCGATAGTTGATTAACGAAACCTGTGCCTGCTCGTCCAAGCGCACCGGCGGCATTCTGTATTTTTCAGCAAAGTCGCTTGCAAACTTTCGAAACAAAAGATAAATATCTTCCGAACGATCGCGAAGCGGCAATATTTGTATTGGAACAGTATTTAAACGGTAATATAAGTCTTCCCTGAATTTACCCTCTTCAATTGCTTCGGGGATATCTATATTTGTTGCTGCAATTACCCGGACATTGGTTTTTATCATTTTCGATGAACCCACTTTTATAAACTCACCGGTTTCCAGAACACGCAACAATCGTACTTGAGTAGAAAGAGGAAGTTCACCAATTTCATCTAAAAAAATAGTTCCGCTATCGGCTTCCTGAAAATATCCCTTCCTATCGGATAGGGCACCGGTAAAAGATCCTTTTTCGTGGCCAAAAAGCTCTGAATCTATTGTTCCTTCCGGAATAGCACCACAATTTACCGCAATATATTTTCCATGTTTCCTTCTCGAAAACTGATGGATAATTTGGGGGAATATTTCTTTCCCTGTTCCACTTTCGCCGGAAATTAAAACCGATAGATCGGTAGGCGCAACCTGCACCGCAACTTCAAGGGCACGGTTTAACCCCGTAGAATTCCCTATAATTTCAAATCTTTGTTTTATTGCTTGTATATCCATAATAAAAACCCCATTCTACCTCTACTCCAATTGGCAAAAGAAAATTTAAAAGCTTAAATTTCCAAACATTACCTTAAAATACAAAATAACACAATACTTTATTTATTAAAATACAAATTTACAATTTTTAGATTGTATTGTTTCACTTCGCAATAATATTAACCTTTTTTATTGAAAAGAAATAAGGATTGAACAGTAAGATTTTACAATAAGCCTTGTAATTTATCAGTCAATATATTGAAATAAAAAGCCACAGATTCACTGATTTAAAAAATATTTTGGTGTTATCCACATAAAAATCTCTGATAATTTATTGATTTTAATCTGTGAACCTGTGGCAAGTAGTTGTTTTTAATACACTGGTGACCGGTGAATATTTGTTTATCCGCTATGCGGAAATAACCAATTCTTATAACAACTTGGACTACAATACTTCATCTGCTACGCAGAATTTCTCTGTAGAGCCTGTCCCGCTTTATTCGGGAAAATTTAGTATTGTAGATAAAAGTAAGCCCCTTTCTGATAAATACCTCGTAGAGGTTTAACTGGAAAGAAGTTGAACGGTAATTTTATATTTTTACCGGACACCAATAATTTTAATATGTGAATCTGTGGCAGGTGGCTGTATATTAAATCTAATTTATGTGATATTGCATCCTCTTATTTGTTTTATCTCACCACTCAATACTAAAATCTATTTTTCTATTTTATCTTTGAAACATGAAACGAAACCTTGTTTATTAAATATGTTTTAGCGATAAACTTTAACATTCGGGTTTCGTTAAATTCAGTTGAAAATATTTAATTACTTTGAAATGAAATTTATAGGAATAATACCTGCCCGCTTTGAATCGACACGCTTTCCGGGAAAACCATTGGCTTTGTTGGATAATAAACCCATGATTCAATGGGTTGTTGAAAATGCTTCGGAAGCATTGGAACATGTTTGGGTGGCAACCGACGACGATCGGATTTTTGATGCCGTTCGATCTTTTGGTGGAAAAGCTGTAAAAACCCTTTCAACGCACCAAAGCGGTACCGACCGCTGTGCCGAAGCAGCGCGGATACTTTCCAGAAAAATAGATTTTGATGTGGTTGTTAATATTCAAGGCGACGAGCCTTTTATCCAAGCTGAACAAATTGAACGATTAAAAGAATGTTTCGAAAAGGATCCGGATATTGCAACATTGGTAAAAAAGATAGAAACAACCGAGGAGCTGTTTAATCCAAACCGGCCCAAAGTAGTGCTCGACAATCAACAAAATGCACTCTATTTTAGCCGCTCCCCCATTCCTTTTGTCCGGGGAGAGGAAGAAAAAAATTGGCTTTCGAAAAATAATTTCTGGGCACACATTGGAATGTATGCCTACAAAGCCGATATCCTACAAAAAATTACCAATCTGAACAGTGGAAAACTGGAATTGACCGAATCGCTGGAACAACTGCGCTGGCTCGAAAATGGCTTTCAAATAAATACTGCCGAAACCACTCATCAAAGTATTGGAATAGACACACCCGAAGATTTGGGAAACGCATTGCAACTGTTGCGGAATAATTCTATCTTTTAAAAAGATTTTTAGTAATGAGTATTGGGTCAAAAAATTCAAGATGAAAACTACTTTCTAATGTTGCCAATCTTGTAATTTTATGAACATAAGAACAATATAGAAACAAACAACAGATATTAAAAAAAGGCATGTTATTTGCAAGGAGTTGCACCAGAAAACTAAAAAGCCATGAAACAAATTATACTTTTTACAATTTCCATCTTTATATCTGTTGCGGGGTTTTCTCAAAATATAAGTAGTCCAACCAAGTGGAACAATTCATTTCTTGAAGCAAAACTAATCACTCCGGAATTAAAAATTTATCCAAATCCTTGCAAAACAAATATTGTAACAATTGATTTCAATTCAAACCAAATTTCCGAAATTCAATTAACAAACATTACTGGCAAGCAGGTTTTTAGCAAAAAGTTCGATTTTGCGGAAAATAAAATACAGCTTGAATTAAACGACATCCAAAATGGGATATATTTGTTAAGGGTAAAATCGATTGACAATAAAATAGTAGTTAAAAAATTTATCGTTTCGAGAGGTTAGATACCTCGGTTTTATTTATAATAATCTTCTTTTTCAAATTGTAGTACTTCATTTTTTTCTTACTTTCGCACCCTCATTTTAAAAATTAAAAGCATTGAAATTATTTACACTTTTACTGTTAACAATAGCTGCTTTTCAAACAGTTGCCCAACAAAATATTGCGGATGTCCGTAGTCTCCCGGAAGGAAATACAGCCACTATTTCGGGGATTGTGACAAATGGGGACGAATTAGGATCAGTTCGGTACGTGCAAGATGCTACTGGTGGGCTCGCTATTTACGACACCCAATTGGGCAGTGTTAAAAGGGGCGATTCAATTACAGTTACAGGCGAGATTCACCCTTACAACAATTTGTTTGAAATAACCACAGTTTCATCTTTCACCGTCCACACATCAGGAAATCCTATTCCCCCTGCCAAAATTCTCACCATCGATCAAATTGGCGAAGATTACGAAGGACAACTAATTCAAATAAACAATATTGAAATTGAAAATGCCAACGGTACTTTTGATGGAGGGAAAAATTATAATTTTTCCGATGGTCAGAGAACAGGGGAATATAGAATAAATACCGGTTCGCCAATTATTGGGCAGGTAATTCCAACCAGCGAAATAAACCTCATCGCAATTTGTTCTCAATACTCCCGAGAATCGAATGATACACGAAGTGGATATCAACTTTTGCCAAGAACAATGGAAGATTTTGAATCGAATAATGCAATTAATATAACTTCTTCTGTTCAAATTGCTTCAATATCTAAAACAGGGTTTACTCTTTTTTGGAGTACTGATATAGGTGGAAGTTCGCAAGTTATTTATGGGACAAATAATAATCAATCATCTTGGACAAATTTTGCCGTTGGATCTTCCAATGCTATGGGAAATTTTCATCAAGTAATTATTACAGAACTAAACCCTGCTACAATAATTTATGCAAAAGTATTTTCAGTTTTTAATACCGACACAGCTTTCTCTTCGATAGGTGTTTTTGCAACCAAGTCTAACTCCTCGGGCGATATAAAAGTATATTTTAATACGCCGGTGAACACCGATTTATCAACCGGAACTATTGCCCAATATATTGGAAAAGCAATGAATGACACATTAATTGCATACATAAACAGAGCAAAAGAAACCATTGATTTTTGCATTTACAACATTAACAATAGTGGGTTGAGCAATGTGAGCGAAGCATTAAATTCTGCCCACAACCGGGGGGTGAGAATTCGATTTATTACCAGTGGTTCAACAGCTCACACCGGAGCAGACGATTTAGTTTCCGGGATTCCGGTAATAGAAAGTCCGTACAATTCGGAAACCGGAATAATGCACAACAAATTTGCTATTTTCGATGCTAACTCAAACGATGCGTCAAAACCGTGGGTTTGGTCGGGGTCCACAAATTTAACTTACGACCAAATAAATAGCGATGCCAACAATATGGTTTTTATTCAAGACCAATCTCTGGCCTTAGCATATCAAATTGAATTTGAAGAAATGTGGGGAAGTGATGGGAACCAGCCCAACGGAATTAAATCGAAATTTGGGGCAGCTAAAACCGACAATACACCTCACGAATTTATTGTTGGAGGAAATCGTATCCAATCGTATTTCAGCCCTTCCGACGGAACCAACCAACAAATTATTAATGCGATAAATACCGCAGACAACGATTTAAATGTTGAAACGATGTTGATTACCCGCAGCGATTTGGCCAACTCAATTCGCAAAGCAGAAGAACGCGGGGTAGAAGTACAGGTAATAACCAATTCCCCGGGAGGAAACACTTCAACTGTAAACGACATTTTAAACGCCGCTTTACCTACCGGAAAATTCGTTTTCGACAATTCAGCAAATGCAACTTTACACCATAAACTGGCAATTGTTGATGCCAATTATGTGGTTTCCGACCCACAAGTAATTACCGGCAGCCACAATTGGAGCAACTCGGCAAACAACCGAAACGATGAGAATACCTTGATTATCCACAACGCCGAAATTGCCAACCAATATTTCCAACAGTTTGCATATCGGTTTGCGGAAAATGGTGGTGACTTGCTTGTTTCTGCCAAGAGTATTGAGATTGAAAAAATAAAGGTTTATCCAAATCCTACGATTGGAAGGGTTATTGTTTCGTCTCAAATTCCAATTTCAAAAATTTTACTAATCGACCTTTCCGGAAAATTAATTCAGGAGATAATATCTGGGAATTCGAACCTCCTTAAAATAGAAATGCAAAATGAAATACCAGGGATTTACATCTTGAAAGTTAAATCTTCAAACGGAAAACAAAATTCGTATAAAATTATAAAGCGGTAGAAACCAATATTCAAGCCAGCCCTTATTTTTATTTTGTAATTTTGAGTAGTGCCCTAGCTCAATCAGTTGCAAATGTATATCATTTTTAATAATGATTTTATTTCAAAATGTTACTCATAGTCTTTGATTTATAGTCAACAAATTCTCAAATTTGTAATTGTGGAAATAAAATCTAAAATCGGAAATTGTATAAAAGAATTAAGAGAAATCAAGCAAATGTCTCAAAAAGACTTAGCCTATACTTCTGATTTAGGAACTGTTAAGTAATAATCTGACCATTTGTGCTTGTTCTTTTGCCCTTTAATTTCCTTCAAAAAATATTTAAATAGCACGCTATTCGCTAATTTTTCAAGTTCTTAAAGAACAAAATACTTTCGCTCAAATCATTCATCTTATTACGTAATAGTTCCTTAGACAGAAGTTATATCGCAAGTGTCGAGAATGGTAAAAGGAATATTTCGATAGTTAATATTGAGAAGATTGCTATTGCACTTGGAACAACCTTAAAAGTTTTTTTTAACAATGGCAAATTTAGTTAGCTTGAAGGAAGGTCTTGAATCAATCAAATCAATGATAGAAAATGCTATCGTTGAAAATGGGAGCATGGAAAGAAATCAGTAATAAATTCAAGCAGAACAATTAATTTACTGCATGAAGTTGTTAAATCAGAATTAATTAAAAATAAGGTTAATGCAACACTAATCAAGCCCCTTTTAGGGACATCTAAACCCGAAATTAAATTAGCTGGTTTTCTGAAGTTTAAAACTCAAGATGTTTGTGTTTTTCCCAACAACTTAAAACCAATTCCTGAGATCATTGATTTTAATGGACTACATTCTGAGAAGATCGACAAGTGGGGGGAGTTATTTTCAGAACACGTACTTGCAATTAACCTGAGAAGCCAACTTAACAGCTTGTCTAAAAACAAAGACACAATGTTTGAAAGAGCTGATGCTGAGCCACTTAATCTTCACAGGAGATTGCCAAAAATGGTTTTGGGTGAGGTATATTTACTTTCAGCGAGAGAATTGGATTTCTCAAGCTGTCAAAAATAAAATAGTTTCTTATAAGCCAGTTTCAAGTCGATCCAGAACATCTTTGCAGGAATATATTTTTGGCTTTTCTGCTTTAAACAGAAGAATTAATCAAGGCGATGATTTTTTCAAATATGAAAGGACAGCTTTGTTGATCGTTGATTTTAGTGTGTCACCAATTAAAATTTATGAAAATGTAACTGATCTTAAAAGTGATGGCTTTTTACCTGATAATTCAAAATGCTCTTTAAAAAACTTGACCTTTCCCAATTTCATTGATGACTTGCTGAAAACTTACGACAGAAGATTTGGAACTGGAATATTAAGCTGATATTTTTCAATTAAAAACTCATCAATTTCAGACTTTTCAGTAAGTCGTTCTAATAAATTTATCTCTTCTTGAGAGAAGTTAGGAATAGTAAATTTTTCAATAAAGTTTTTTTGGCAACACGGAAATCCACCTTGAATGGAAACACTTGTTTTGGTAACATAATAGTCCATTACAATGGAATTGAGTATTTTCTGAACAACCAAAATATTTTCCTCTTTCAACATTGGGTGAGTTAAATCTTCAAATAACGATGCTGCATTCGAAGTATCTTTGTCGAAAAATATACCGTAACCATTAGTGTAATACGCATCCTCTTCCGGAACAAACAAAAACCTTGGATGTTTGCTGAAAGTTGGATTCAAAATTTTCTTGCCAAATCGTGTAATACCCTGAGTTCTACCCCAAACATAAAATGGATAATAATTTTGTTTCCCTTTATCGCGACTCTCCAATTTATCTTTTTCTGAAAGCAAATACGCATAGCATTTTGGATATTTCTCCCGGAATTCAGTATCTAAAATTGGTGATGCAGTTTTTAATTCGGTATGATAAGGGGTAATAATTCTCAGCGTATTATTTTCGATATCGCTTTGACTTTTGAACTGCGATATTTTATAAACAGGTTTGGTAATTTCCTTTTCAATCTGAAAAGTACCATTTTCTGTGATTTTAGTTAGAAAGCCTTCCTTTTCATTTGCAGAATCAACAAAAAACACCTCGTCTTTTAAAGTTGCAATACCAACAGCTATGTTAAATAACTGCTTTATTGGAGTACCGATATTTTCAATAATCCTGATATTTTCTTGTTCCTTCGTTTTAAGCAAGTGCCATTTTTTTACATTTAGGTTCTTCAGGAAATTTGGCGAGCCATTTGCAGAAATTATAAAATCTTCACACGTTTGAGCATCCTTGATTTTGTCGTAAAGAATTTCTTCATTCATCTTTTTATCGATAAATGATATTGCCGTGTAAGTCTGCGCATCAAACACCTTCTTGGGGTGCGTCTATAGTTTGATGTTATAATTATTTTTTATTATATTTGCATAATATATATTAAATAAGTAAAAAATCAACTAATGGCTGCCAAGATTATATCAAAAAATGACAAAGCAATAAAAATAGAAATAGAGATACCACTTGCAAAAACAATGTTAAAAACAGAGGGGAATATTTTGCAAGCTGTAAATGAGTGTGGCAATATTGCTACTATAGAAGCATTATCGCAATATGATACAGATGGGACTTCAATACTATTCAACAAAGACAAATATACAAGTAAAGGAAAGGTTGCAAAAAAATATCAAACACCTTATGGGGAAATAAATCTAAAAAGACATGTTTATCAAAACTCCAAAGGCGGCAAGGTGTTCTGTCCACTTGAACGAGACGCTAGAATAATAATAGGGACAACCCCTAAATTCTCTAAGCAAGTATCATCAAAATATTCAGATTTAGGATCTTCACGTGTTCAAAAAGATTTGGCAAGCAACCATAACCGCTTTATTTCACGAGAATATATTAGAAAAATCAGTGAATCGATAGGGGGTTTAATAGAAATAAAATCAGAAAAATGGAAATATTGTCCTAAAGTTGACAAGAAATATGTAAATTCAACAGGGATCAGCCTTGATGGCACTTGCATGTATTTAAGTAATGATGGATGGCGTTTAGCTATGGCCGGAACAATTTCATTGTATGATAAAAACGGTGAAAGACTCCATGCGCAATATGTGGCAGCCCCACCACAATATGGGAAAACCGACTTTTATAATGCTTTCACTTTAGATATTGAAAAAATCATAAAACAGTATCCTGGTGCAATTCGTACAGGAATTGCAGATGGAGCAGCAGATAATTGGATTTTTTTAGAAAAACACACAAGCACCCAAACATTAGATTTTTTTCATGCAAGTGAATATTTGAATAATGTGGCAAAAATAGTTTTCAAAAAAAAAGAAAATCAAAAATTATGGTTCAATGGAGCTTGTCATAAGTTGAAGCATGAAAAAGGTGGTGCGTTGGGTTTGTTGAAGCAAATACAAGGTTATATGAAAAAGAAATACAGCAAAAAAAACAATGAAATATTAAATAGCTCGGCAACATATTTTAAAAACCATATCCATCAAATGAATTATAGTGGTTACATAAATCAAAATCTGCCTATAGGCTCTGGCGTAATAGAAGCAGCATGTAAAGTAATAGTAAAACAACGAATGTGCAATTCAGGTATGAAATGGAAAAATAGCGGAGCTAGGTCAGTTCTAAGTCTCAGATGTGCAAACTATAGTGGGAGTCAGTGGGAGCAACTATGGGATAAAATTGATCGGTACGGCGTGTAAAAAGTACATTAAATTATAGACACACCCTTTGGATAAACATAATTGCTTTTTTATAGCTTAGCCACAAATATACATTGCAATATCCTTATATACAAATTCTCTTACGAATAGTTATCAACAATTACCTTAGCCACATTTTTTTTGAGCAATAATTGCCTCTATGGCCTGATATCACAAAGAATAATCAGAATTTATGAAGATTTTAGAAAGGAAGTTCCGTTGTATCAGGAATATCTATCTGCCCTCCAATTAGTCGTTCATTTCTTCAATTGTAATTGTCAGTCCATAAAGTCGGTACTTTGCAAGAGGCTGAGCTGTAATGTTGGAGAACAAGACTTGTGAAGTTTTGAAAATAAGGAGTTTACTTTTCGTAAATGACTAGTTTCAAAACTAGCGTAACGCAGTTATCGGACATTACAGCCAGGCACTAATTACTTGCTGTCAATTATTACCTTATGTTCCGGTCCCGTAATTCCAACGAGGTTCATTATTCGAAATGTCAAATCGTATTTTTTCTCTTTAAGATTGATCACGGTCGTTTTATCCACAGGTACCCATTCGTCCGATGGCGAAATTTTCATCTGGTACTCTTTTAGGTTTGGAGTGTCAGATGTTAGTTCAATAGTAGCTTTATCTCCTTCAATAGTTACTTTTGATGCAATGGTATTTGGTGTCCACTCAATAGCATCCCTGTCTTCCACTTTAACCATATAATTAGGTTGAGCATAAGCCCAGTGAGGTTTGCCTCCCCAATACCAGATGTTGTTTTTGAAGAAGTCATCGTCATACATTATCAATAATTCCTTGGGGTTCGGCCAAACAGTACATATATCGTTGTGCCCGTGAAATTCAATCCATGTATAGGTTTGGGCACTTCTTTCTTTACTTGTCCCTGTTTCCGGGTCTTTGTCGGTCGGGATACGGTCGGGGCCTTTTACTTTTACGATATCCGCAGCCTTATTTTTCAAATACTCGTCCCGTATTTCCAGCGCGGACAAAGGGATACCGTCTTTTTCAAAATGATGGTCGTATTTGGCATCAGACAGAAACCATTTATTGTAACTGTTTAACCATATTTCGTCAATTCCATGGTGTCCGTCCGGGCCTCCTTTTACTCCGGGTCCCGCACCAAGAGTACGCGTTACGTACCCATAAGCATTCATAATGCCATTTTGAATTTTCATAAAATGCCCACAATGGTAACCTTGACCTTTCAGGGCATAATCCAACATCCCTTCAACATAACCTCCTCCGGGATACGGGTCGCCAACATCGTCAATTTTAACTTTAGATTTAATCCAATGCCTAAGCAGTAAAATACGCTTTAACTCATTTGTCTCTCCTTGGAAAATTGTGTCCAACTGGTATTTTTCAATGAAATGATTGAATTTTGGTGAAGTTAAATCTTCCGATCCGATAAATACCGTGTTTGGTATATATTTAGGATTGTCAACATCAACGGTGAAATATTGCCTTTTTCCACAACTTACCATCACTATACTAATAATGCCAATTAATAAGATTTCTTTCATTTTGCTTATTTTTAAATTTTTATAAAAGTAAATAAAATATAAAATATTTGCAAAACCTTATGTAATTAATTATTTTTATGAATTATTTATAATTTGAATAAATAACTTATGAAAAAGAATGGCGATAGAAAAGTATGGATCAGTACAATTGTTTTGTATATAATCTTTTCTTTAAATTCAGTTGCGCAAATCCCTGACAACATAAATGTAGTTAGGCCTCAAGAAATAGACGATGTCTTAATCAACCCCGGTATCGGATTCACTACTTTCCAGATGTTCAATGGCGATAACCACAGGGCTAACCAAGATGTGTTGAGAGCGGTAGATATTGAAAAATTTAATAAGCCACCTTTTGTTTTGGAGAATAAAAACCAACCCGGTTCATCAATTGCCTATTTCAGGATTTTGTGGAAAGTAATTGAGCCCGAAAAAGAAAAATACAGATGGGACTATATCGATGAGCTTTTAAAACTGGCACGTGAACACGGGCAGACCTTGGCGTTACGGATATCGCCATATAGCAGGAGGCCACAAGATGATGTGCCTGGTTGGTACAGGGAAATGGTTGGTCCACAGAGGGAATTTAAACACTATAAATGGCCGGTCGATCCGGAGAACCAGGATTATGCTTATTATTTCGGAAATATGATACGTGCACTGGGAGAGCGGTATGATGGCCATCCTGACTTAAAAAATATTGATGTTTCGATTGTAGGTTGGGCCGGTGAAGGGGGAGGCTCTGATTTACTCTCCGACAAAGCTATAAAAGCTTTGCTCGACCCCTATATTGAATCCTTTACCAAAACACCCCTTATTGTATTGCTAAGTGGGAAAAGGGTGAACGATTATATTACCTCCCGGATTAATGTTGGCTGGCGGCAGGATTGCTTAGGCGACATAGGGTTCTGGGCAGACGAACAGAACGGCTGGACGCACATGTATGATTATTACCCCCAGGCAATTGTTGGATATAATATGCAGGATGCCTGGAAGACAGGCCATGTGAGTTTTGAAATTTGTGGGACATTTCAAACATGGGTAAGCGGTTCATTGACTTCAAGGGAAAAAAGTGCAACAAACTCGTTGGAGAACAAAGGATTTACCAAGGCCAATGTCAAGTATATTATTGATCAGAGTTTAAAATGGCATATTTCTTCCTTCAATGGCAAATCATCGGAAGTGCCTGAAAAATGGGAAGCACTGATTGATGGATGGCTCAAAAAAATGGGGTATAGGTTTGTATTGCGTAGGTTTACTTCCCCCAAAACAGTACAGGTAAATGGGAAATTGGATTTTACAACTTGGTGGGAAAATAAAGGAGTTGCTCCTTGTTATAAGAAATATGTACTGGCGCTCAAATTAAAAAATAAACAAACGGAAGTAGTGTTAACTACTAACGCCGATATAACAAATTGGCTTCCGGGTGACAATATTTATAACGATGGAGTTTTTATTCCAGTGGATTTTGCACCTGGTTCTTATAATATACAAATCGCACTTCTCGACCCACTAACGTTCCAGCCCAAAATAAAATTGGCCATTGAAGGGAGGAATGACAATGGTTGGTATAGTTTGGGTGACGTACAAATTGTCCCCTGATCCCGTGATTTAGAATTATAGCCCAAATTATGCAGGTATTATTTAACGGAACCAGAACTTTGTGCTATTCATCTTTTTTTTGTTTGAATGAAATTGGCTATAGTGAGGTTTGATTGAACACCGTCTATTCCACGGAAATATTTGCAACGATTGCCGTGAATGTGGAACAAACACGATACCCGCTTTTTAATGAATTTTTATTGAGTCCAGTCTAAAAACACATAAAATCAAAAAAGTATCTTTTGGTAATATTTTCATTTTTCTCAATTAGCTGATGCTCAGGCATCACCAAATATCGAAAAATAAAAATCTCATCCAAAATCTTTCTTTTTATGAAAAT
>JAKIST010000012.1 GCA_021648495.1 Draconibacterium sp. | reverse complement strand
CGCCAAACCATGCTCCGTTTTTAGCTTGTCAATTTCCTCCAAAACCAATTGATAATCTTTGCCTTGGTGACCTTCAATCCGATAAAAATCGAACCCATCGGTATTATAATTTAAAGGATTTTGAATGTGCAAAGCCGGCGACAAATTGCTTGTGTGGTAACATAAATTGGTGCCTTGTCTGTTTTTTTCGGTTTTGAAATAATTCCATGAATTTAGTAATCCCGAATCAACATTGTAGTAAAAAGGAATGGCTCTGTAACTTAATTCAGGTAATTTATTTGAAGGGGTAATTTTTGTTTCGCCTACCAAAGTTTTAAACTGGCCAGCTATTTCAAAGAGGCGCAAAACTAAATTTTTGCATTGTTCAATTTTATTGGTGCCACAATTCAATATTGGCGATTTATAAAACTGGTGCCGGTAATGTTTTACATCACTTTGAATTTCGTTGATGCACCCGAGCATTAAATGTTTCGGGAAAGCTTTGATATCCGGGCAACACTGTTCGCGAAGTACCAACAACAAGCATTTAATTTCGTTGTAGGTATCAACAATATCTTTAATACAGTCGTAACGGTATTGAATGTTGAACGGAACATTGTACGCACTGAAATTAACAATGTTTTGCAAATTTGATTTTAATGTGAGGAGGGTACTTTTTGACAAATTCAAATTCAAAACAGAGTGAAAGTCAGTAACTATTTTTGAAATTCCATTGGTAAGGTTTACAAGCAATTTATCATTGTTTATTAGTGCCTGATAATATGCAAGTTTCAAGTTATCGTAATTAGATGAGTTTGTTCCGTTTAAAACTACACGCCGCACGGCAACTTCGGGCAGTTTAAAATATGGGTCGGCAAGGTCGTATTTGGTAAAAATGGAATCGAGTCCGGCAATATAAGCTGCATCAGTTTTTGAAACGAGCAAAACCCGCAGGCGGGCAACTTGTTCAATTCCCTGGTTATCGCAGTCGATGGAAGTACACAAATCGCCCTCTTTTGCAAACGATTCCAAATAGAGCAAAACAACTTTATTGCCAATATTGGGAAGAGTATTTAAAAGGCCTGTTTTTTCACCTGCTTCGGGCAAAATTTCCCAGATATTAATGGGGGCGGTTTTAACTTTTCCATCAATAGTTACCTGCTTTTTAAAAAAGCGATAACCGGCAAAACTGTCTTCAAATATTTTAAAATGGGTGTAATCAATCTTTGTTAAATCGATTGATTTCAGAGGCGACTGGGCAATATTCTTTTTCAACTTAATTAAATCGCCATCGGTAGTTACCCCAACTCCCTGCGTGATTGTAATTTTACTTTTCGCCGAATTAATATTCAAATTAAACCCACAAACGATTCCAACACCACTCAAAAATATCCGTGTCATCCGATCCTGAACTTCAAAATAACTGATGAACTCGTTTAGCTGATCTTTTGTTAAAACCTGGTTGTCTTCAAACGTATGATATTGCGTTGTAATTTCTGTTAATTTTGCTGCCATAACTTTCTTATTTAAAGGTTTCCAATGTTGGTCCTGCCTAAAATTATCCTGCCTTCCAGCGAATCTTCTTCATCGTCGCAATCAATTAATCTTCCCGATGGATAGATGGAATTCAGTTCACTTAAAATTTTGATTAACTTTTTGAGTTTATTAATATTTTGCGCCTGCCCCAGTTTTGTTTTCGCCAACAAAAATTGGTTATATGCTTTTTCAAATTGGAGCATTTCATTTTTATCGTCTTCCACTTCGTTTTTACGGTAACCAATCCAGCAAATGCGTACAAGAATATGTGCCGGAATCTCTTTCCTGATCAATTCTTCCAAAAAATTTCTAAAATCGGGATTTGAAAACCGATACGTCCAACCCGGCAATACCACTGTTAACCGGAAAGAGTACGGATCGGCAGGTTGGCAACTTGTGCAATCGTCTGTACAAATGGGCATAAATTGATTTAGCGGAATATCGGTTTCTGTTACATCGGGGCGCAATAAAATGTGCTCAACTACAAACATTCCCTCTTCCGTAAAATCGCTTGTCATAAATTTTATGATTGTTAGAATTGCATCCCTCAATTCTTCCTGCGTATCGTAATAGGTAAATTGCCGTGCAATAATTCGGTCGGTACTCGTTGAAGGTGCTTTAAGATTTATTACATCGAATGAATATTTATTGTTTTCAGAAACCTGAATTTCGAAATTCCCAATTTCCTGTTCGTCTAAAACTGTTCCTTTGAAAGCGTTTGTAATTACTTTCTCAGATGTTTCAATGATTCTCACCACCGCGAGGTACATCTCGTCTTCCACCCTGCCCGGAGTTTTATAATCTTCGGTGGCTGATAAAATTATTTCATTGTCGAGGTTACGGATTCGCCAACGATAAACTTTGTTACCCTCCGAGTCTATTAAATCATAAATTTCAACGAAAGATTTGGATAAATTATGCCGGCTGTAATTTTTTATTCCTGCCAAACGGGAAATACGTTTTTGAACTCCCGCCACATTTGATGTATTCCACAAATATTCGGGTTTTTGTTTATAATAGTTGAATGCGCTGCCCCGCCAGTTGCTGATTCCTTTGTTCAAAATTTTGCCAGAATTACCAACTATTTCGCCATATTCCGCGAGGAATATTTCTTTCGAATTTACAATGGCTTGCTCGGCGTAACTTCCATACAACTCCTTCATTAAAAAAGCATAATCGCTGAATTTTTCAGCAAAACGTGCAATTAAATGGTCGAGCAATATATTTTTGCGTTCTATATTTTCATCGAGTTTAGAAAGTAATTTGTTGCTTAGTACTGCCGGGTTAGAAATATTATAATCATTTACGAGTTCATCGAAACCTTTGATATCTTGAACTGCTTGTGTGAAATAAGTTTTTTTGAGTTGATTATCAACCGAAAGCAGATCTTTTACTTTTCCGAGGTGTGCAAAATAAGTGGCCAAAACCTGGTCGAAAAACAGCAAGTAAGCTTTCAATTGTTTTGCTTGCGATTTCCGCGCTGTTTCCACTCGCGAAGGCAAGCCAAACTCACCAATTCCATACGTGTCAGGAAAATCGTTTTGAATGGTTGTGGTTTCGTTGGTATTCAAATAATTGCCACATGGAACTTCAATTTCCATATCCTCGCCGGCTTTCTCCTGCTCTGCTTTTTCTGCCGCAGCAAGTTTTTCAATGTAATCCTCAACTGCTTTCTCATTAATATTTACGGGCAAAACTCCTTTGAAATAACTATACGCACTGTCGAGACAACGGACAGGTTTTTTGCCGGGTTCAACACAAATCAACCAAATATCGGGGTCTTCGTTAAATTTAGTACAATCGGAAATTGAAATTTCTTTGATGACATTTACCCCTTCAATATCCATAATTAACTGCATAATATCCGACAACCTGACTTCGGTCCGTAACTTCGCTGCTTGCAATTCTTTGGGGTCGATAAATCCATTTTTCAATACCGGCCCTTCAAAAATTTCATCAGAAGTATATCCTTTTTCAAACATCTGTTTGAGCGAATAAAATTTAATTGAAGGAGAGAAATAGTTATCAATTGCCCGAATAATTTTTGCATGAACCAACTCCTCGTCTGCTTCGGGAAGAACATCGATACTGGCACACACGGAAATTGGGTGCGTTTCCACTTTTGAAATATCAACCAAATCTTCGCACAAATTGCGATTTTTGTGATACAAAGTGCTTATCTCGTCTTTAATCTGGTTGTATCTTTTTTCCTTTAATAAATAGGTAGGAAATTTATCGTCGTCCAAAGTATCGAAATCAACGATTACAGAATTTAAACCCTGCAATTTAAAGTTAGTGGAATTAGTTGTTAAACTTTCAGGTTTATATGCTAGTTTATCCTTTTTACAATCTACATAAACCGTTTTATCGAACGGTCCTAACCAACAATTTTTCACCCCGTTAATATCCACGAACAGTTTTCTGTAATCCAGTTCCGTTACCGGTTTCGAAGGTAAAATTTGAGTAGCTTTAAAAAACTGCTCCTCAATTTTTTTTGCCCCATTATTTTCGGGGGCAAGAATATTTTCGAGCGGTAAATTTATGCGATTTCCCAAATCCGTAATTGCATAACTGAGCATTTCCAAAATCGTAACTCCAGGATCGTGCGAGTTGTAATCGCTCCACAAATTACTTGCAAGCTGTTCAATGTGTTCCAGTCCTTTTTTCCTTAAAAACGAAAAATCCCAATCGTCTTCAGTTGCCACATTTTTTGGAATACTAATATGTTTGTCTAAGTCTGGCATGTTTCTTCTATTTCAATTATTCCACTACCACAGCTTTTTATTGCCGAAGAAATATTGTGTTGTTTTGCTGACACCAAAATTGCAATTGGGCTAGATGGGGCAACATTTGTGATGCTTATTTCCGTTCCTTTTAAAAGTTTTACATCTTCTACATAATCCACATATTCCAGTTTTTCGATGTAATTTATCACCACACTTCGGTGCAGGGTTATCCCAAATTCGATACTTGCCGAATTTTCATAAGCCCACGGAGAAAGCAGTTTGGTAATGTCTTCATTCAGCACATTTATGTAATAATTTTCATCGTAAGCTTTATAAAATTTTACTTTTAATTCAACCGTTACTTCCTCGTAAACCGGATTGATAACCTGAGCATTTACATGTAGCGTATTTAATTTATTCACCCAATTTTGCACCGCATTTATAGTTGCTTTGCTAACCCGCGGTTGATAAATATCGAATACATTTTTGTTTACAATATCCGGGATAACCACAAGCAAAACATTTCCGGGAGATAAAAAATGGGCTACTGTACTCTTGTTTTTTATCTCTGTTTTTGAATGGTTCAAACATTTTACTTTATGGATTTCCGGGAATTGCTGAAGTATAATATGTTCGTAATCCCAAATTGTAATTGCCCGGTTTTTATGTCGCAAGCGCTCGCTGATCCTTCGGTAATACGCTTCGTCAGATTCTTCCGGTTTTCCATTGAAAGAGTTAAACGGCTGGCTAACACTTTTTACCGTTGAAACCCGCTGTATTAATTTTGAAATTGTTTTTGCCTCCAAGCCTTTTTCGAGGTGCGCCAAATCGTTTTCATTATTCGAAAATTCTGTCAAAACCGACTGGGCAAGAATATCGATGATTTTACAAACGGCATCAAAATTTTTATGGATTTTTGCTTTCACCCAAACCAATTTTGCTGGCAGCATTGTATTGGTATTTGTGGCATCTCGCGGAACAGAAAATTTAACGATACCAGATTTCAGGAAATTATCGGTTTCGTTTGAAATCATATAATTTGAGCCCAAATTTTTCCATTGGTTGCTGCACAACACCGACCACTCTACTTTTTGTCTGCCGGTAAAAGATTCGGTCAACGGATTTTCGCTTCCTTCCAAAACCTGGATTAGCAGTGAAACTTGTTGCAGTTTTTCAACATTCTCTAAACCAATATACAACTCGCCACCTTTGCAATAAGTTGGTACAAGAAAATCTTTGTTCTTCGAGGTATCCAGAAAATCTAATTGACCTCTTAAATATTTATGCTCTTCGGTTTGTCCAAATGGATGTTCGTGGAAAAGAGCAACTTCATTTGTATCATAAATTTCTTTGCATGTGCCCGGTTTAAAAGAGGATTCAGCGGAATAATCCAAGCGTATTTTTTCGACAAAAGGAGTGTAAGGTTCGTTGGGAATTAGCGCATCCGGTTCTTCGCTGCTAAAAGCAAGTGCATAAATACGTGGAAACAGTTCGTGCCAAAACGGATTTATTAATGACATTCGCACCGGACCGTTTTTATCGGTTTCGTACGTTGCATTATTTGAAATGGAGAATTCTGTCCTAAAAGCTTCATCAATAACTGTAAATAGTTGTTTGTTATTTAAACCGCCAACCGTCTTCCATTCCTCCTTATCTTGAATTTCAATTTTTGCTGTAAAATAATTGTCGCCAGTTACAATTAAGTTTGTGGGATTTGGATTTAAACCAAAATAGGTAGGTTCCAATGCCTGAATATTCTTGAGTTTCTCTCCCAGCGCTCCATCAACTGCATTTGCAGGATCTGTGTCGAGCAGCATTCCCATCAAAAAATTATTTGAATTTGATTTATACAAATAATCAGTTCGATAAGCATAATACAAGTCAACGAATGCGCCGGCCAAGGTCCCGTCCGTTTTTTCAGGTGTATTTTTCCATTCAATTTCAACATCGAGTTTTTTCCACTCTTTTTTGAAAAGTTCGGGATAATCGATATAAAAATTTGATTTTCGAACAGGCTGCGTACCAAAAGGATAGAATGGTTTTTCAGCGTTTAACGTTCCGATATCGCTTTCCAACAAAAGGCTTTTTACTCCCCTTACATCCACATTTACAGAAATATTTGTCACCTCCTTTTCAGCCAAATTTCGATAAAGTGTATGCCCATTTATATTCTTTGTTTTAATTAAAAAACGACAAACCGGAAGTTTCGTGTTAAAGAATTCACCCAAAACTTTTGAATCGTAATTCACAACGGCTTTTTCATCTTTTGGAATTTGAAAAGCCAGCGACAATATATTTTTATCGACATTTAAACCGGAAGAATAAATGACAAGGCCCTCATCTATTACATTAGATTGAACAGAAAACGGGCCGAGCCATTTTTTCTCACCCGAACAATAAACTTCAATATTGTCATGAAGTTCATCAACGGATATTGATTTAAGGTTGGTAGAAAAAGCAATGGTGACCATTATATTTCTCAAACCCTCTTGCAACTCCAATACCTCGGAGGATAATGCAAACCCCACTTTTGCGTTAGATAATTCAAGATACCCTGCATTGCCGTTGGCTTCAAAATTCTTTGCATCCTCAGCCAATTGATTGGGTTTGGTTTTTTCGAAATATCCAAATGGCCACCATTTAATATCGTCATCGGGAAAATCGCCGCCAATTCCATCGTAAGAATTAGCAACGGTTGCCGCTTTTATTTTACTGTTTTCGAGGTCGTTGTAAACGCTTTTTAACTGAGCTACTTTTATTTTATTGGCAATTAATTCATCCGTTGTTTTATAAATCAGTTTTTTGCCGTTCGCATCTTTCCCGCCATCCAATTCCGTTCCGTTGATAATTTTTTCATCAACACTATTTTTTGCCAATTCAAAAATTACATGAACCTGGTCGGCAGTGGCCGGCAGTTTTTCAATTTGTAAAATATTCTTGTAGTAAAAATCGAGATGTCTTTTTGTGAGATTATTAAACCGTTTTTGGGTAAACTCAAGTAGTTTAATAAAACTCACAAACAGAGCAAGGTGCGGGGTAATATTCTTACCTTCATCAACGCTGCTTAGAAAAGTTCCAAGCTGGTTATTATTTTTGAAAAAATCTTTCCAGCTACCAGAATGGGTTTCGTAATTATTTACATCAAAATAATTTACATGTTTCGCAAACTGAAATGCAAATTGCATCCACTCTTCCAAGCCGAAATCATTCAGTTTAACCGAATCAGGGTCCAGTGCATCCAAAAACCGCTGCATTTGTTCAGTTCCTTCGCGCGCGAGTAATATTTCTTTGCCACATTTAGCCATAAGGTTTTACATTACAATTCGTTTCCTTCTTCTTTATAAAAAGGGTAAACCATGTTTTTCCGTGAATTTGTTGTACGTATCGTATAATCGATATTAACGAGTAAAACGCCTTCTAATTCATTGGTTGGGTCGATGTCGATTTTATTTACATCAATTCTTGGTTCATGGTACAAAATGGCTGTTTTAATGAGGTCAACCACAAAAGTTTTCAGGGTTAAATTGAGTGGTTTAAACAACAATTCATCGAGGTTGCAGCCATAAGCGGGAACCATAATCCGTTCGCCCAAACGCGTTGACAGCAAAATTTCGAGGCTACTTTTTATATCTGCCTCGTCTTCCAGCATTTTAACGGCTTTGGTTCCCCTGCTAAATTCAGGAGGAAATCCCCAACCTCTTCCGAGAAATGATTTATTTGTTTCCATAATTCATTAACCTCCAATCATTACCGTTGGACAAGCCAAAACGATTGTCCCTCCGTGAGCAGTTGTGTCGCCCATTCTCGCTGCGGGCATTCCACCAATCATCACCGTTGCCGAGCCCATAACAATTGAATCGGGCGGCCCAACGCAAGTTGCCATGTCACCCACTCTTGCAGCCGGCATTCCACCAATAAATACGGTTGGTTCGCCGGGTGGCAAGATTGGACCGCCAACATGTGGAACCACTCCCGTTACCATCGGACAAACGTGCATATCTGTTATTCTTGCTGCTAATCCCATTTTTAATTTATTTGAACCATTGAACCTTTTAATACCGCAACGGCACTGGTCGAAACTTCTGCACCTGCAGCACCTTCGGCTTTTAATTGTGCCCCGGCTTTTATATTTAGGTTTGTATCGCTTTCAATCGTCATATCAGTACCCGATTTATAATTTATTGCAGTCGCACTTTCAATGGTTATTCCATCCGAATTCATTTCAATAGAATTGCCATTTTCGTCTTCAAATTTTATTCCGCCGTCCGCATCACTAATCACCATTTTATTTCCATTGGGTGTTTTTAAAGTCATGCTCACTTCGTCGTCGTTGAAAATCACTTTCATTTCGCTACGGGTTACAAAACCTTTCTCGTTATTGTCGTCGGTTGCAGAAATTGGTGCAGGTTTTGCGCTGCTGTTCATCATACCCAAAACAATAGCATCTTTCGGGTTTCCATTTATAAAGCCAACAATTACTTCGTCATCAATTTCGGGCCTAAAAAATGAACCCCGGTTTTCTCCCGCATCCAGCGTTGAAATTCTCGCCCAAATGCCCTCACTTTCATTATCTACAATTGGCAACCTAACTTTTATCCGGTCTTCCACATCGGGATCCTCCAACTGTGTAACAATTCCAACTTGCAAGCCGTTTACTGCAGATACCAAACCGGAAGCAGGAGCATCGTTAATATCAACCGTTTCGGAAAACCATTTTGGATTGATGCCAAATTGAGCGTCAATCGTCCAATTTCCTTCGGCAAGCTGATGCCGGACTGCCGAAATATAAACTTTGCCATTAAACCGATCGCCCACTCCTTCGAGCTTTATTACTGTATTTGGTTTTACTGCCGGAATGCCTTGAAATTTTACCCTCCCGCGGATTTTTGCCAGCTGGTTAAAAAGCGATTTTGCATCTGCCCACTCCTGAAGTTCTACATCGGGTGTGCCACCGCCACTTTTCAACTCTAAATTTTCTAAATTTATTACCTCAGCTAAATCATTGGCAGTAATATTTCCATTCAAATTAACGGTTGGATTATTGGCTTCAATTTCAAGCAATTCCTGGTTGGCAAAATTCCAAGCGTAAGATGTAACTTTTGAGGCTTGATTTCTTGCATCAATCTCTGCATCAAAATCTAAAAGTGTAGCACCAAACGAAACTGTTTCAATTTCATTCTGATCGAAATCGGGTTTTTGAATGGTAATTTTGCCATCGTCAACCACACAAACTTTTCCGTTTGCCTGTGCCCGGGTTATACAAAAATCCCAATCGGAAACATTGTACTGAACCAATTCTTTGTGCTGAACATTTGTTGCTTCAACATCTTTTTCCAACCCATAAGTATCAATAATCTCTTCGAGGATTTCGTTGTCTTTACTTTCGTAGAAATATTTACTTTTCCGGCCGACCGAGAGTTTTACAGCTTTGTCTTTACATTCGATAATTAAATAAGACTGATTTGACCGGATTTTCAGACTGTGCCGGATTACTATTCCTTTAAAAATAGTATCCTCATCAGAATGATAACCGGCTTTTATTTCAATTTCCTTTCCGGGAATTAGTAAATCCTGATTACTGAGTTCAAATTCCTGAGACGCGGGGTCGCCATCCAACACAACAATTTTGGCCGTTGGAATCCTATTGATTTCCTTTTCAACAACAACATTTAATACCTGAAATGCTGCCGAAAGTTGCTCGCCTTCAACCAAAATCTTAAACGTTACCAAATCGGCTGACTGTGAAGTTTGTATGACTCTTTGCTCAGGCATAATTACGATACTTTGTTAATGGGTGGAAAGTATATTCGTTGCCCCACTTTTAGCTTTCTGAAATTTGTAATCTCGTTCGCTTTGGCTACTTCGAGGTAATATTTAGAATCTCCGTAAATCCGGAAAGCCATTAATGGCAGCGTGTCGCCTTGTTTTACAATTCGAACATGCGTTAAATCGGGAGAGCTGTTATTTTCTTTTGCAACCCGAAGATTGTCTTCAACAAAGCCTTTAAATTTGGCTGTCGCCACTGCCCGCAAAGGAGTTCCATCGGCCTTAAAAAGTTTGAAAGTGATTCCCATTTCAGAAAGAGTACCTTTAAAAAGCAACGTTCCCCACGAAATAATCAGGTAATTGGGTTTGTGCTCGTTGCCGTTATAATCGAATATAACTCTTTTGAAATTCTCAATGTCATCGATAATACCACCACCTTCATCTTTAAAGGTTTTATCATCTTTTGATCCGGAAGAACCGTAATCAGTGATCACTCCCGTTCGGTCGAAAATAAATTCAAGGTCAAGATCTTCGGGAAGAGCCTTGTTAAACCTCGGTGCCGATGAACTGGTACCGGAAGCCTGATCGTCATTTTGTTCTATTTTATATTTGAACACATATTTTTCAGGATTCAAAAGGGTTTTAAACTCCCCTTCCGAGACTTCTTGCGAGAACTGTTCATCAGAATACGCCTTAATCTTTAGTTTAATTAATTCGCCACTCATAATTACCGCTCCTTATTTTTTGAAATTATTTCCATCACCTGTTCCACGCAAGCTTCAATAATTTTGTCTTTTTCATTCCTGTTGTTCGTTTCAGGATTTGAATTTACAGGACTTTCATCCACATTTATTTTTATGTGAAGTTCTTTTATTTCAATTGGCATTTTATTGAATCTTAAAATAGTTGTACGCCAGTTCGATGGTTTCAATAATAATTTTACTCTCCTCGGCATTAAAATCAGCAGTTGCCCATTTAACCGGAAATGCGTGTACCACATTCCAGGTCATCAACGGTTCATGCTCTTCGTTCAACAAACTAATTGTAATATCGGTGGGCGTAATATTGAAATCTTCAACCGCCTCGCGACACCATTTTATAAGTGCTGAATCGACCAGCAATCCACGTTTCAGTACCAATTTTGGGTACTTCGTTTTAACGGGTAATATATGCTTAAACCGATTTTCTCCCCCTTCAGAAATTTCTTCGGTTTCAATCTCAACTGATAAACCGGATACCGATTGAAATTGAAATTCACCATTTAAATTGGCAAATTCAACTTTAAAATGAAATCCTAAAGGAGGATAGTAATTGCTCATTCCTATTCGTTTTGAATGGTTAGTCCTTCATGAACAATTTCTATCGATTCGATAGCGACTTCGTTGCCGTCAGCTTTTAAATCGGTTGACTGAATTTTTGTTGGCCAGGCGTTTTTAACTTTCCAGGTTATAACCGGTGCATGTTCTTCGTTAAGTAAACTAATGGTAATGTCTCGCCGTTCGATGCTGTTTAATTTCACCGAATTCCACCAAGTAAAATATTCGTTGTCGGTAGCAAAAGTTCCCCGTTTAAGGGTTAAATTGCTGAATTTTTGCATTCCCGGCATTTTTATTTTCGAATATTCAGGACTTGCCCCATGACGATATTCAACTACTTCGGTTTCCACATCTAATCCGGAAACTTCAGTAAAACCTATTTTTGTTCCACCCCATTCAACCTGAAAATGGAACTTTACCAATGGATAATTTGTTGCCATAATATTTATGTTTTATTGTTTTTACTTTCTGTTGCGTTATGTATCAATTGTTGTAACGTCTTTCCCCGCATTGCGATCCCCCTCGGGAGAACTTGTTTCGGAATCTGCTCATTCTCGGTGGAGATGCTGAAATAAATTCAGCATGACGTAAGATGCAACAGCTTGACACCAATACGATTATGCTTCCTGAAGTTTATGTGAAAACTTAAGTATAATGAATTCGGCGGGGCGAACTACTGCCATCCCGATTTCAACGTGCATGTACCCGTTTAGGATATCTTGTGCGGTCATGGTTTGTCCCAATCCAACACGAACGTAGTAGGCCTGCTCTGGTTTTGCCCCAGCCAGTGCACCGGCCCTCCATTGCAACGAAAGGAAATTTTCTATCATTGCCCGTACTTTTACCCAGGTATTTGCATCGTTTGGCTCGAAAACAAATTGTGATGTTGCTTTTTTAACCGACTCTTCAACCATGTTAAAGAAACGGCGAACCGGAACATATCTCCATTCGTTGTCGTTTCCGGCAAGCGTTCGAGCTCCCCAAATCAATGTTCCTTTTCCGGTAAAAGCACGAATTGCATTTACAGATTTTCCGGCTTCGGTATCAACGTTTAAACTTTCCTGGCCTTCGTGGGTAATATTTACAGAAGGCCCTTTTACGGCTGTGATGCTAACATTTGCCGGTGCTTTCCAAACTCCACGTTCGTTATCAACTGCGGCATAAACGCCAACAACTGCCCCACTCGGAGGTAATACTACTCCCTGGTTTCCAATGGCATTTACAATGCCTTTATAAACCGCATCAACTTCTTGCAATGTGTCTGTACGATTTGTTCGGACCGATTTTAGTTCCGTATAAAACTGATTTACAAGGGCATCGAGTTTACCCAATAATGCTGCAAAATATGGTGCTGCATTTACTGCCGTTGAAGTTGCGGTATAAATATCGTTTTTAGTGCTTGCTGGTGCGGCAAAAGTAAGGGGGGTGAAATCTGCATTAAAATCATCAGCTATCAAAGCGGCATCCCAGGCAGGCGATGGCGCAGCACTATTTGCTGCCAAACTAAAATGATTGTAATCGAAAAGTTTTGTAAGTAAACCATAAAAATTGGAAGCTGCTGCGATGTACTTTCCATGAATATTTATTGCGGAATTATCATCAGAAGCATTATTGTCGGTAAAAGTAAGGTTATTAAAAGTCTTAAAATAACCATACAAATTAACTGCCTCAGTTACCAAATTTGCCCGGGTTGTTACGGTTCCAACTGTTGGGGACGCGGGCTTGGCCGCAATATCAGCATCTAAAGTACCGAGTGCCGAAACGAGATCGCTGTTAAACAAAGCCGTAACATCAGCCACCGGGCTTCCATCTTGCGTAAAAGTACCACCTACAATTGCATCATAATCTATTTTGAATGGCAATGTAGTTTTTAACCATGGATAATAAACTGCACCATATTTCAGGTAGTTCATACCAACATTGTTCCTGAACTTGGCAACCGGGTCGGCTGAAGGAGTTGCTTCTTTGTCGCCATTTACGATGTCCATAACTGCGAAACGATCTTGCAATTTGTTGGCCTGGCCCAACATTGCCGCATGAACTTCGCCCGATTCGGCTTCCGTTAAATGCACGGTTTCAGGAATTACCAATAAAGTAGGTAAATCAACTTTCTCCAAGGTTGCCAATCCATCGAGCAATTCTTGTTTATCTACGCCAGAAGCTGCAGCGTTATAATTTCCCACCGAAACGATGTAGCAATCTCCGCCTCCGTTGGAATAAAACATCCGGACAGAATCGTATAATAGATTGATCCCATTTACATTTGTAGATTTAACAGTATTATCTGTATTTAACTCAATTTCGATGGTAGTCGGGTCAGGAGCTCCGCCAAAATAGTATTCATATTCAGGCAAAGATCCAATTTTCACTGGGTTAACAATGCTTCCTGAATGGTAATCAGTGCCATCAACAACGGCAGATTCAGTGTAGCCAATAAAGGCAGGAATAGCAGTTTCAACTTGCGCTACCGAGGGAGGGAATTTTGAGATTTCCTCGATATAAACGCCTGGTGTTTTGTACGATGTTACCATAATTTTTAATTTAAGTTTTACATATATATTTCAGAATAATACTTAGTACTTGTAGTATCGGGTTTAATCAATCCGGCATCCGGATTAGGCAGTTCGTCGCCATCTAATTCGATGGAAACAAATCCTCTTTGTGTAAGAGGTTGTTCAGTTTTTGTTATTAACCGTTTAGCGTCACCATCTTCCTTTTTAACGTCATCCTTGTTTTTCACTTTCTGATTATTGTTGAACAAATAACGCCAAATGGTTTTTCGGTTGTTAAGCAGTATTTCAAATGTTTTGAAAGGATTCTGAATTTTATCCTGCGCATCGGTAATATTTAGTGAACTATTATCACCTTTAATATAGATTCTAATTAATCCAAACAGATTATCTTTTTCAATTGCATTCAATTTAATGAGTTCAGCTTTTTCGCTGTCATCCGACAAAACAAAATTATCGTCGATACCATTTTTGTCTCCTGATTTATTGATTAGCGGAAATGAGCTGGGTTCCGTATCTAATTTTCGGTTTGAGAAATAGTAAAGTTTACCTAAATTTTCCATTTTAAGATTGGTGTAATTATAGAATGCAGCATCTTTTAATTGAATAAGAAAAGTAAAACTTAAATCATCGTCCAGCGAAATGAAAGGGGTATTATTATCGTTTTCGCTTACTTTGCTCCAAACTGTTAACCCGGTATTGAAGGCTTTAAAAACCAAATTATGACCATTGAGTTCGAGTTGAGTTTTCCGTGTAGGTCGAATATCAAAGAATGTGTTAACATCGAATGAATCAAGTTGTTTGTTTTTGCCGGTTTCATCCATCGAAATAAATTTATCCAATCCTCTATCCAGAAAATAGTTGTGAAGTATGTTCACTTTAAAAAGAGGCATATATTTTACTGAGAAAGCCATTAGTTTATATTGTTTAATTCGCCACCAACGTGAGTTATTACTTTGGATGTCGATAGTTTTTTATCTTGTTCAAGCTGAATTAATTGTATCCGGTAAATCACCGATGGCAATTGTCTGCCACCCAGCGTACCCCATACATTATTAAGTTCTTCGAAACTCGGAGTATATAACTCCAAAATAAATTTGAAATAATCAAATACATCGAATGCGACATTTGTACGGTTGTAAACCGTATTTGTGGAGGTAAATAATTTTTTGCCTTGAAAAAACTGGATTACTTTCGAAATACTTCGCAGCGATTTGTCGTAGGTATCGCAATTTGCGGCGATTATCAAATAGAGGTTTAAGTGAACAGGTGGATTTTTATATTCTGTTTTCCCATCTTTAATTTTATAACTTGGAATATTTCTCAAAGTAGTCTCCTCTTCCATTTTTAAAAGACTGAGTACCACTTTTCCATCCAATTTCTTTGCATCATCGTTCCCTGATTCCAATAAAGCAATATTTTCCAGGGCAATAATTTTACCCAATCCAACTTCAATAAAATAGTTTTCAAGTTGTTCTTGTAATATCTGTAAGGTTTCATAAATCATAAAATAATTTTTTAATTTCTAATTACTTTTTTTTGCCAGTAATTCGAGTTTTCAAAGCATACGCAATCACAATCTAAAGACCTTTTAATAGTAAAAAAGTAAAATTCGGATTAAATCTCTTTAAATAAAAACGTATTTCCGTCTCCTTCTGTATTGAACCGAAATCACCTAAAATGTTCGATTCAGATTTATGGTTATGCAGTACAATTTACAACATTAAATAATACGAGTCAATACCAACACAAATAATAAAAATTATCACACACTGTTTTTCAGCTACTTAACAAAACATAATTAAAGACTATATTATCTTTTTTTATTGACTTCAAAAACGAAAATAGAAGAGACAAATTTTAAAGGATTAGCCGAGTACCACAAGCTTTTTGCTAAATAATATATTATTTAACATTACGTTTAGAAACAAACTTATGTTTAATTATTTTATATAGGAAGCAAATAAAAATGCTTTATAAAAAAATTTAATTTTTATTGAAATGAATGATGAATAATCTACATTGCAAAGTATAAAATTGCAATTCTGTCCAACTATTTGGGATAAAATAAATTGATAAAAATCTTACATTCTTTTAAGAATAGACAACAGGTTTTCAATCTCGCCAACCAACTTTGAATGCCCTCCGGAGAAATGATTTACCATAATTGAAAAAGCAAGCGTTTTCCCGGAATCCAGTTTTAAATATCCCGAATAACAACGAACTCTCGTTATCGATCCACTTTTAGCTTTTAAACTATTTCCTTGAAACAATTGAAGATTAAAACTTGATAGTGTTCCTTTTCCAGCACTGGGCAACGAGTTTATAAATGCCTTTTTGTTCAAACTCTTTTTTGCCATGTAACTCAAAATTTCAGTAAAAAAAGCAGGCGAAACTGCATTAAAATGTGACAGTCCGCTGCCATCTTCCATAAAAAGATATTTGCTTGAAATTCCTTTCGATTGCCAATATTCTTTGATAATCCGAATCCCTTCTTCCCTGCTCCCCACCCCATTTTTTTCAACCGCAATTTGTTTTAACAAATGCTCGGCAAACAGGTTTATACTTTCATGGTTCATCACTTTTACAATTTCTTCAAGCCGTGGCGATTCTTGCATATAAACTGTTTGAAGAGCTTTCTGATTTACTTTTTCAAACCGTATTTTTCCCTGGATAAAAATTCCTTCTTTAGCGAGATACTTCAATAGCTCTTTCGCAAGGATTTCTTCGGGATGGTGATTTGCAGCTTTAATTGTAAAAGCTTTTCTGTTTCGGGGAATTGTCCCTGTAATCTTCCTGATTTTATCCAACGGGCTGCCAAAAACATAAGCCAAATCGCTGTTATTATCAGCAGAAAGCACTTCGTTTGAAATTTCCAAACCTTCAATTTCAGGGTACATCGAAGTTATTTTTGTTGCTTTTCCGGCTTTTCGGGGCGAATTAAAAGTTATTCTAAATAAATTATCGTAAACAGTAAAAGCATTTGCCCCGGCTCCGTAATAATTGCCAATATCTTCCCAAATCCAGGTAGGTGGTATTTTTTCTGAATCGTAAATCGAGCCATCTAAAATTAAATCACCGTTAACTTGTTGAATTCCGGCAGCCTTTATTTTTTGCGCCCACACTTCCAAAAAATGATTCTTAAAATAATTTTTTCTAAAATACTCGGAACCTAAAGTTGGGTCTGCCCCACCAATTACAATCAAATCACCATTTAAAATATGGCTTTTCCCCGTTTCTCCGATGTAAGCCAATTTGGTTTTAAATCGATAATCAGCACCCAGCAACTCCAATGCAGTTGCGGAAGTTACCAGTTTCATAGTCGATGCCGGAATCAAGAGTTTTTGAGGATTCAACTCAAAAAGTGTTTCGCCCGATTCCAAATACTGAATATGAATTCCTACCGAAGCATTTTTATATTCAGGTTGTTGAAGAAATTGATCTATGGCAGTTTTAAATTCCTGCTGAGAAAAACCATAGTTTCCCATCAAAACAAAAATTAATATTATAAAAAAACGTATTCTCATTTTTTATTACTTTTGAATCTTTAAAAATAATAGAATATTAGAGTTTATAGTAAGATTATCTAAGTAATACGTAATTTAATGTCATTTCGAACGCAGAAAGAAACCTCTTACTTGAGGCAGGTTTCCCACCTGCATACCTCAGATTCAAAATGACAATTCAAAATTCATTACTAATATCTAAATACAAATTTAAAATGCTTCGAAATATTTTAATTGTAGGAACTGGAGGATTTATTGGAAGTGCAATGCGTTACCTCGTCCAGGTTTTTGTAGAGAAAGGACTGGCGACCACTTTCCCCTGGGGAACTTTTGTAGCTAACGTTGCCGGAAGTTTTATCATTGGTGTGGTTTTCGCATTTGCAGAGAAAGGGAACCTAATGAGTTCGGAATGGAGAATGTTCCTTGCCGTTGGCGTTTGTGGAGGGTTTACAACTTTTTCGTCGTTTGCGTACAACAACTTCACGATGCTCAAAGAACACTCATTCGGGCAGTTGATTTGGAACCTCGGCGGAAGCTTGTTTTTTGGAATCCTTGCGGTTTATTTGGGAATTATTTTGATCCGGGCAATTTTTTAAAATATTTATAACATTGGTAATTCAAGATAAAACTTCACAAAACCTTGTAAAAATCCGATGTGTTTCAAAAATTATTATCTCAAAAAAAATAAAGACATAATAATTTTCCGAATCAAAATGAAACATGTTTTAAATTTAGGTGTACATTCAATATATTATTGATAATGAATTTAACAATCAAAAAAAAAAAAGACCAACATGAAAACACCAGAAAAAAAAGGGATTTTGAAAATCTATTTAGGCGAATCGGATAAAATACATGGCCGCTCATTGTTTGAAGAAATAGTTTTTGAAGCCCGAAAAGCTGGATTGGCCGGGGCCACTGTTTTTAAAGGATTTATGTCGTTTGGTGCCAGTCACTCCATTCACACAATGAAAATCTTTGCATTGTCCAGCGATATGCCTGTTGCTATTGAAGTTGTGGATTCAACAGAAAATTTGGCAAAATTTGCAATACGGGTTAATGAATTAATGGAGCAAACAAAAAAAGGGGGACTGGTTACTTTGCAAGAATTAGAAGTTTTACGTTACGAAAAAGGGGAAAAATATAAGAAGTAATCAGTGGCCAGTCACAGTTTTCAGGCACTATCATAAGAAGTATATAAATTAAAAATACCGCAAGTTGCAACCCCCGGTATTTTAACCAAAGTTTATGAGATAGTGCTATATTATTCAATTTACAGTTTAACCTTGACTTTATTAGAACTTGTCCATAAAATAAAGCATTTGGACTATAAAGTTCGAATGCGAGGCTTGCGAAGTCAGAAAATAAAGGAGTTTATTCTTGTAAATGACTGTTTTTATGACAAGCGTAACAAAGAAGTCGGACTTTAAAGACCAACTCTACTTCGCGTAACTTACTGCCCTTATTTCCCTGATAACAGTAATTTTAATCTGTCCCGGATAAGTCATTTCATCCTGAATACGTTTCGAAATATCGTACGACAATTGTTCCGTATCTTTATCACTCATTTTATCCGCACCAACAATAACGCGCAATTCGCGACCGGCTTGAATTGCATAAGTTTTCATAACCCCGGGATACGAAAGCGCCAAGTCTTCAAGGTCTTTTAATCGTTTAATATACGACTCCACAATTTCGCGGCGAGCTCCTGGCCTTGCACCAGAAATAGCATCGCAAACCTGAACGATAGGAGCCATCAGAGTTTGCATTTCCACTTCGTCGTGGTGCGCTCCAATTGCATTACAAATATCTGGCTTTTCCTTATATTTTTCAGCCAGTTTCATCCCAAGAATAGCGTGTGGCAATTCTGGCTCATCATCTGGCACTTTTCCAATATCATGAAGTAATCCGGCCCGTTTTGCTTTTTTAGGGTTCAAACCCAATTCGGCTGCCATGGTTGCACACAGGTTCGCAACCTCGCGCGAGTGCTGCAATAAGTTCTGTCCATACGACGAACGGTATTTCATTTTACCAATTAAACGAATCAATTCTGGGTGTAAGCCATGTATTCCCAAGTCGATTGTAGTCCGTTTCCCGGTTTCAATAATCTCCTCTTCAATTTGTTTTTTCACCTTTCCAACTACCTCTTCAATGCGGGCCGGATGAATCCTACCATCAGTAACCAATTGGTGAAGTGCCAATCGCGCAATTTCGCGACGGACCGGGTCAAATGCAGAAAGTACAATTGCTTCCGGTGTATCGTCAACTACAATCTCAACTCCGGTTGCTGCTTCCAGAGCACGAATATTACGTCCTTCACGACCAATTATCCTTCCTTTAATTTCGTCACTTTCAATATGAAAAATTGTAACAGCATTTTCAACGGCAGTTTCTGTAGCAACTCGTTGAATAGATTTTACAACTATCTTTTTGGCCTCCTTATTTGCGGTTTGTTTCGCCTCTTCCATTATTTCGTTGATGTAAGAAATAGCTTCCGTTTTAGCTTCTTCCTGCAACGATTCAACCAATTGCGACTTGGCTTCATCAGCCGAAAGCCCTGAAATTTGTTCTAGCTTTTCAAGATGTTGTTTATAAACTTTATCAAGTTCTTCTCCCTTGTGTTCAACACGTTGCAACTGATTATTTAAATTTTCACGAATAGCATCAACTTCTCTACGAGTTGATTCAAATTCACTTGATTTCCTGTTCAATTAATCACGACGTTGATTTAAGTTGTTTTCACGTTGTTTGTTCCTGTTTTCAAGGTTAGCAAGATTTGCACCCTTCTCGTTAATGTACTTCTCATGTTCCGATTTGAGCTGAAAAAATTTCTCTTTTGCTTGCAAAATCTTATCTTTTCTTATCACGTTTGCTTCAGCTTCACCCTCTGCAATAATTCGCTGTTTTTTCGCTTTTAAGGCTTTGTCCCAAATGAAATAAGCCAAAGCACCTCCGCCAATAAACCCGGCTGCAACACCCATTATTATCATTTCTACATTCATTTCTCTCTTTTTAATTATTATAAAATAAAGCCCGTAAAAGAACTTTTTCAGTTAATTTGAAAAAGTTCTAATACGGGCTTTGATAAATATATTCTCTTGACTCTACTTCTTCTTTTTTTCTTTTAAAAAATCAGAAATATCATCGTTTAAATTCTTTAACTCATCAATGAATAGTGAACTATCGTTGCAATTTTGCAATTCCGTATTGCTTATTGCAATTTGAAAAGCAGTCATCGCCAAAATATCTTGAGATTCCTTGCCACGAAACGTTTCTCTATATTTAGTTACTGTTTCGTTTACCATTTTTGCAGCCAACCGGTATCTCTCTTCATCTGCTCGATTGATGTGCAGCGGATAAATCCGCCCATCAATCTTAATATTTATTCTTAGTTTCTTATTCTCACCTGCCATTACTTATTTAGTAATGCGATACATTTATCAATTTCCCGTACTAACCTATTTATTTTCTGTTTAACTTCCTGGTTTTCATCGACACCCGACAAAAGTAAGGTTGCTATTTTCAGTTGCTCATTTTTCCGACTCATTTCCAATTTATCCTTCTCTAACAATTTTATATCCGAATTTAAACCTAACACTTTATTCTCCAACAATTTTATTTTATTTTCCAGAAAACTATATTCCTCGAATAACCGCTGTGTATTAGCTTTTAAATCGTTAAGAAGTATATTGTCTTCTTCAGTCATTTTAGCTGTATTTCGTGAACAAAGTTAATATTTTTACCCTATTGTAAAAGAAATTCGAAATTATTGGGGGAAAATATTGCTAACACCCACGTGTTAAGTAAAGCTGAAAAGATTAAATTTACACCCTTTACAATGCTTTAAGTTTTATTAAATGAGAAAGATTCTGCTGCTTTTTGCACTTTCAAATTCCGTACTTGCCATCGGGCAAAACGGTTACTACTCCGATCCGGTAAAAATACAAATGTTGCTAAGTGGAAGTTTTGCCGAATTAAGGAGTAACCATTTTCATTCGGGCATCGATATAAAAACGCAGGGAGTTACCGGGATTCCCGTTTATGCAGTTGCAGATGGGTTTGTATCCAGAATTTCAGTATCGCCAACTGGTTTCGGGAATGCACTGTACATTAACCACCCCAATGGAACAACAAGCGTTTATGGGCATTTAGAAAGTTTTAGGGACGATATTGCAAAATATGTAAAGCAAAATCAATATAAACAAAAATCGTTTAGAGTTGATTTACAGGTTTTATCAGGAAAATTTCCATTGAGAAAAAACGACATTATTGCCAAGAGCGGAAATTCAGGGAGTTCAGGCGGTCCACATTTACACTTCGAAATTAGGGACACGCAATCTGAAGAGCCGCTAAACCCGTTAAAATACGATTTTGACGTAAAAGACAAAACACCCCCAAAAGTATTTGCCCTAATGGTTGAACCGCTTTCCGACACTTCGCTAATAAAATACGATACAAAAAAGAGAAGGTTTTCTGTTGTTTTTTACGAAGGGAAATACCACCTAAAAGACAATCAAATAATTCCGGTTTACGGAGAGCTTGGTTTTGCCATTGAAACTAACGACTACTGCAACGGTTCCTGGAATAAATGCGGTATTTATTCCATTCAACTAACAGTGGACGACGAACTGTATTTTTCTTGTCAACTCGACCGGTTTTCTTTTGATGAAAGCCGGTACATAAATAGTTACATCGATTACGAAACGTATATCAACATTAACCGGAGGGTCCAAAAAACATGGGTTGATCCGGGGAATAAACTAAGAATATACAACTACCTCAAAGGAAATGGAGCTTTTAAAGCTATCGATAATAAAATCCATCAAATCCATATTCAGCTAAAAGATAGTTACGGAAATACATCGACACTTGAATTTAAAGTTAGAAGTAAACCAACAAAGTTCATACAAACGCCAAATATTTTTGTTGAAAAATTCGAATATAACCGTGATAACCAATTTGAAACCAATAATCTCCAGTTAGAAATCCCACAGGGGGCTTTGTACAGCAACCTCAATTTTGAATATAAAACATTCCCTGTTGAACCTGGTTATTATTCAGAAATTCATGTAATCCACAAAAAAACGGTTCCTTTGCATAAAAGTGCAAACATAAAAATTAAAACAAAAAATTTACCCAAACCTTTAGGGTCAAAAGCGTTGCTTGTAAACATCGACAATAAAACCGGAAAATTTTGGACAGCCGGGGGCATTTACGAAAAGGGTTGGGTAAGCGGTGCTGTTCGTTCGTTTGGTGAGTATGCAGTTCGAATTGATACCGTTCCTCCAACAATAAAACCGCTTAGCATTCAAAATAACAATAAATTAACGGAAGCAAACCAAATCCGTTTCAGGATTTCAGATGATTTGGCTGGAATAGAAAAGATAGAAGGTTTTTTAGATGGAAAATGGGCGCTGTTTGAATACGATTCAAAAAACAATTTGATTACACATAAATTCGATAAAGAACGATTTGAGTTCAATAAAAGCCATAAATTAATATTAAACATTTCTGACTACAAAAACAATATTGCAACTTATGAAGCAACTTTCTGGAAATAAGATTAAAGTAATTGGGGTGATGTCGGGAACTTCTTTAGACGGACTTGACCTGGCCGCTGTTGAATTTACTTTTCAAAACAAAAAATGGGATTTCAAAATAATAGCTGCAAAAACAGTTTCCTATTCAGAGAGCTGGCTTAGAAAGTTGATTGCAGCCCCCACTTTTTCTGGCAAAAAGTTAATAGAATTACATTCTGAATACGGTAATTTTATCGGGGAAAACATTAACAAATTCAATAAAGAAACGGATTTTGAACCCGATTTAATTGCTTCGCACGGTCACACGGTTTTTCATCAACCGGAAAAACATTTTACATTTCAGATTGGAAATGGTGCTGAAATTGCTGCAATTACAAAAACCAAAACTGTTGCCGATTTCAGAACTACCGATGTTGCTTTGAGTGGACAGGGTGCGCCACTGGTTCCGGTTGGCGACAAACTTTTATTTAGCGATTTCGAATTTTGTTTGAATTTGGGCGGATTTGCCAATGTATCTTTTGAAAAGGAGGGCCAACGAATTGCATACGACAATTGCCCGGTAAATTTCGCCCTGAATTATTTTGCTGAAAAACAAGGGTTCCCTTATGATAAAAATGGAGAGTTGGGAAGACACGGCCAGCTAAACAGCAATCTTCTGAAAGAATTAAACAATCTCGATTATTATCAGCAAAAGCCGCCAAAATCGTTGGGCCGCGAATGGATGGAAGAAATCTTTTTTCCTATCCTGCAAAAATATAATATTTCCGATTTAGATAAAATGAGGACCCTTTACGAACATGTTGCACTTCAAATTGCAAAAATTAGTTCCGCCAAAGGCAATTTGTTGATAACCGGGGGCGGGGCATTTAACATTTTTTTAATTGAACGGATAAAACAACATTCAATATTAAATATTGTAATTCCAGACCCTGAAATTATTAATTATAAGGAAGCACTAATATTTGCATTTTTGGGCGTTTTACGCAATCAGGATAAAATCAACTGCTACGCTTCTGTAACGGGTGCGACAAAAGACAGTTCGTGTGGAATTATTTTTTCAGAATAAACATTAAAACACGATTTTCATCATTCCCCAGCAATTTGAATAGGTGTAATTTGACACCAAAATTACAAACTTATTGTTATGAAATTTAATCCGGCACAAGCCATTCAAGACCTACAACAGTTTGGCGAATTTGGTGGTGTAAACCCTTCAATTACCGACTCTTCAACTTACACTTTCCTTGAGGGTGAAACCATGGAAGATACTTTTCATGGAAAAATGGAAGGTTGTTTTCTTTATTCGCGGCACTGGAACCCAAGTAACAAATACCTCGCCGATGCTTTGTCTGCCATGGAAAACACAGGATCTGCCTGGGTAGCTGCTTCCGGCATGGCTGCAATTACATGTTCGTTGCTGCAACTTTGCAACTCCGGCGACCACATAATTACCAGTATTACTACGTACGGAGGTACTTATGCATTTCTAAAAAACTGGCTACCAAAATATAATATTGAAGTCTCGTTTGTTGATATTACAAATATTGAGCAGGTAAAAAATGCGATGCGACCGAACACAAAAGTAATTTATACCGAAAGTGTTACAAATCCTCTTTTACAAGTTTCCAATATTCCTGTCCTATCCGAAATTGCCCACAAAGCAAATGCTAAATTATTGGTCGATAATACTTTTTCTCCACTAATTATTTCTCCCGCCGTACTTGGTGCCGACATAGTTGTTTACAGCATGACAAAATTTATTAATGGAAAAAATGATTGTGTTGCAGGTGCAATCTGCGGCTCCAATGAATTTGTAGATCAGCTTTCGAATGTGAACAATGGAACAGCAATGTTGTTAGGTCCTGTACTCGACCCAATGCGTTCTTCAAGCATTTTGAAAAACCTGAACACACTTCATATCCGGATGGTACAGCACAGCAAAAATGCAAAATTCCTGGCTGAAAATTTTGAAAAAATGGGATTGAAAGTAAAGTATCCCGGATTAAAAAAACATCCTCAGCATAAGTTACACTGTGAATTAATGAATAAGAAATTTGGGTTTGGCGGCATTTTATCGCTCGATTTTGAAACCGAGACAAAAGCCAACGAAATAATGCAAAAAATGCAAAATGCCGGAGTCGGTTACCTGGCCGTTTCATTGGGCTATTTCAAAACACTTTTTAGTTGCTCGGGGCACAGCACCTCATCCGAAGTTCCTTTAGGAATACAGAAAGAGATGGGGCTTTCTGAAGGATTGGTCCGCCTTTCAGTTGGATTGGACAGCAACATCGAAAATACATTTCAACGAATTATAAGCTGTCTTTGATTAAGGAGTTGTAAACAAATAACCACTCGATTTCTACTTGTTCTTTTACATTTTATCTTCTTTGAAAAATTCTTTTAATAGAACCACTATTTACAGATTTTTCAACTCGATAGAAAACAAAATATCTATCCTGAATAATTCACAAATATTTCTATTCCGAAGCCAAACTACTTTGAATAAAGGTAATGCTCGGAATCCAATTCTCAAAATAGCAACTGCTATTCCTGCGAATTGAATTCCTGCGCTCACCTTTATTCTTTGTATTTTGGCTTCTCTTAACAAAAATTCATGAATTAATCAGGCTATGCATAAAACAAGCGTTTATTAATTTACAACTCCTAAGTATCGTATCTTTTTTGTTTACAAAGATCCCATCTTTCTGTTCACAGTCGGGAGAAATGGAATCCCTTTTTATAGCATCTCTTTTTGATTTAAAATTCAAGCGACAAAAATCATAAACTCATATTCTGAAATTATTATCTTTGCTTCTTTCAAAAAAGACAAACAACATATTATAATGAAAAAGATTTCAACAATTGGAATACTAACTTTTGTGTTCCTGGTAGCAAATTATCAGATTACAAATGGATGCACTAATTTTCTGATTACAAAAGGCGCATCGCTTGATGGTTCAACCATGATTACCTACGCAGCCGATTCGCACACGTTATATGGCGAATTGTACTATCAACCGGCACAGGATTACCCGGCAGGAACCATGCGCGATATTTATGAATGGGATACAGGAAAATATCTGGGTCAAATCCCTCAGCCTGCACACACGTATAGTGTAATCGGCAATATGAATGAACATCAAGTTGCTATTGGCGAAACTACCTATGGAGGACGCAGTGAACTTCACACCCAAGCCGGGGCAATTATGGATTACGGCAGCCTTATTTACGTTGCACTGCAACGTTCTAAAACAGCACGCGAAGCAATTGAAACCATGACTAATTTAGTGAAAGAATTTGGCTATTACAGTGAAGGCGAATCTTTCTCCATTTCGGATGCGGATGAAGCTTGGATCTTGGAATTGATAGGAAAAGGCGAAGGTGAAAAAGGGGCAGTTTGGGTTGCAGTTAAAATTCCTGACGGCTATATTAGCGGACATGCGAACCAGGCAAGAATTACAAGGTTCCCACAAAATGACCCAGAAAATTGTCTTTATGCAAAAGATATTATCACATTTGCGCGTAAAAAAGGTTGGTTTAAAGGGAAAGACAAGGATTTTAGTTTTTCAGATGTTTATGCACCTGTTGATTTTGGTGGCGCACGTTTTTGCGATGCCCGTGTTTGGGCAGGTTTCAACAAAGTGGCAAGTGGAATGGAAAAATACACTGACTATGTAATGGGAAAAGTCGAACATGGTGGAGAGAACAATTTTCCAACGAACAGAATGCCACTATGGGTTAAACCCGACAAAAAAGTTTCGCTTAAAGATGTAATGGGAATGATGCGCGACCACTTTGAAGGAACTGTTTTGGACATGACAAAGGATATTGGTGCAGGCCCTTTCCAACTTCCATACCGCTGGCGTGGATTAACCTGGGAAGTTGACTCTGTTCAATATTGCAACGAAAGAGCAATTTCAACACAGCAAACCGGCTTTTCGTTTGTTGCACAGAGCCGCAACTGGCTGCCCGCCCCAATTGGAGGAATTTTTTGGTTTGGAGTTGACGACGCTGCCAGCACTTGCTACACGCCAATGTATTGTGGAATTACAGAAATCCCAAATTGCTTTGCTGTTGGCAATGGCGACATGATTACCTACAGCGAAACATCAGCTTTCTGGACATTTAACCAAGTTGCCAATTTTGCCTATTTGCGTTACAGCGAC
>JAKIST010000011.1 GCA_021648495.1 Draconibacterium sp. | reverse complement strand
GGCTTACCCATCCTGATGGTATCTACGATACAATTGGTCCCTCCTTACATCTCAATAGGGTAAATTATGGTCAGTTCGTGGTTAGAACAGTTCACTACAAATTTCAAACTGCTACCTGTACCTTCTCCACCTCGTAACTTTTATTTACAATCAGGTCTGCTTTGGGTTTAAGTGCAAGCATATTTTTGTGTTCCATCTCCAGCACTTCGAAGCGGAATTCGTCAATGATTTCTTTTCCGCGCACCCCACGGTTTTTTTTCGTTTCGTGGTAGGTAAGGTCAATATAAACCCGAAGGTCGATATTTTTTATTTTAATGGCATAAAGCCCGTCAACAACCAAAATATCGATATCTGAAAAATTGGTAATTAGTTTATCAATTTGTTTCGATACAATGTCAACACAAGGCATCAATGCTTCGCGGCCTTCTTTAAATTCACGGATATTACGGTTGAGCAGTTTCCAGTCGTATTCGCTTGTGCCAACGTTTTTTATGCCGTGTTCTTTTCGCCACTTATTGCGCAAATCTGGCGATATTTTATAATAATTGTCGGTGTGCAATATCTTCACCCGCCGCTCCCCTTTCTTCAACAGCACGGCGAGCGAGTGCGAAATCTCCGATTTTCCTGCTCCCGATTCTCCCGAAATAGCTATAATAAATCGGTATCCTTTCTTTTTGAGGCTAATTTCTTTTAACAGAAATTCGTATATTGATTTTGCTGCTTTTTTGTGCAGATCGTTTATTAACAGTATGTCACCTAACATTTAGTTTACCGGTATTTAATTAATATTCCAATACATGTTTTTTATTGGTCGGTAAAATTATTTTTTTATTTGAAAACTCAATCTTAACCGGGTCATAATTTTCACTATTTATTTCAATTTTTAATTGTGTATGCGTCAGGTGAATAAAATAACGGTTGTTTTTAAATGTGAAATTGAATTTTAGGGCGTTCCAGGTTTTCGGTAATCGCGGATTTATTTTGAGGATTTTCTTTTTAAAATTTATTCCCGCAAACGAAGTAATTGCCATTAAAACCGTTCCTCCCATTACTCCGGCATGAATTCCTTCTGCAGTTGTTCCACCTTGTATATCGGTAAAATCGCTTTCCAATGCTTCAAAATAAAGTTTGCCGCCCAGCTCTTTGTATCCAAATAAATTGGCGAGGTACGAATGTACAACGCGGCTTAACGTTGAACCATGCGAAGTTCGTTTAGCATAATAACCGTAATTTTTCTTCAGATAACCAGGAGGGATTTTATGTCCCGAGTTGTTTAAAATATCGCTTACATCCGCTTCGTCGAGGTTGTAAAATGTCATCAGTGTGTCGGCTTGTTTTGCCAGTTTATAATCGTCGGGCGATTTTCCTTCGGCCTTTAAAATCCTGTCGAGCCGGTAAATGTTCGGGTATTTTTTACGATAGGCATCCCAATCGAGTTCTTTCAGCTCAAAGTATCCTTCAAACTGTTCAATAATCCCCTCTTTGGAAACCGGGATATTCAGGTTTTCAGAAATATTTTTCCAGGTTTGAAGTTCATCGTTTTGAAGGTCAATTTTGTTGGTTATTTTTTCTTTTGAATTATTGGAAAGTACATCAAGAATCTCAAAAGCTTTTATGAACAACCACGTTGCCATAATATTGGTGTAAGCATTGTCTTTTACACCGCCTCCTTTGCTGGCTTTGTGTTTTTCGTGAAACTCGTCGGGGCCCATTACTTTTGAAATACTGAATCGTCCGGTAGCTTTATCAAAAACCGACTTGCTGGCCCAAAACCGACAAATTTCGAGGAACATTTCTGCCCCACTTTTTTCCATGAAATCAACATCGTTTGTAACATGGAAATAGTACCAGGTGTTGTAGGCAATTGCAATTGAAATGTGCCGCTGCAACGAGCTGTAATCATCGCCCCATTTCCCGGAAACCGGGTTCAGGTGAATTGTTTGCGTTTCTTCGCGGCCATCGCAGCCACTTTGCCAGGGGAACATTGCTCCCCGGAAACCGTATTCTTTGGCATACTCGCGGGCTTTGTCAAGCCTTCGGTACCGATAATTTAAAATTGATTTTGCCACCTCCGGGAAAAAGAGGTTGTACAGCGGCATAATGTATAATTCGTCCCAAAAAATATGGCCGCGGTACGCCTCTCCGTGTAATCCGCGTGCCGGGATGCCCGCATCAATATTTACATTGTTTGGCGATGCAGTAACCATTAAATGATATAAATGCAAGCGGACAAGCATTTGCGATTTCGGATCTCCTTCAATTTGAATATCAATTTTATCCCAGATTTTTTTCCACTCCTTTTCACTTTCTGTTAGAATGGAATTAAACGAACCGACAGTTTTTATAAGGTTCTTGCTAAATTCAAGTGGTTCGTTTATATCATCGGGCTTCGAAGTGGAAATCGCAACTGTTTTTTCAACCGTCAACTCTTCGTTTTCGTTTAAATGAATTGCAAAACCAGAACTCACAAAATTAGGCGAGATGTTGTTGGAGATATTTACATTTTCAATTTCACCATTTCTGTAAACTAAATGTTTGGCGGCCTGTACAATCTCAATTTCCGATTGAGTGGTTTTTACAGACAACCAGATTGTTCCGTCTTCCTTTCCCTGCGATACAGCTTGCAAATGTTTTTGGTTTAAATCGCGATAACGGGAAACACCATCATTAATAATACTTCCGTTTAATGTCGATTCTATTTCTATTGAACCGGAATAATTCAGTGGTTTTATTTTGTATTGAATTGCTGTAAGATGAGGGTTCGCCATGCTCGCAAACCTTGAACTGTTAATTTCAGTTACGCGGCCGAGCTTGTCTTTAACAATTAACTGCTTCGAAAGTACCCCATTCAAAAAATCAAGTTTCCTGTTTATGGTAATAATTTCAGTTTTATTAATATCGAGCCATTTCTCATTTTCAATTCTGAAATTGATAAAAAGCCAGTTTGGACAGTTTACAAAATCTTCGTTTTCAATATCTTTATTGGCAACTTTTGAAATAAGGCGGTTGTATAATCCGGCAATGTACGTTCCCGGATAATTAGTTTCTGATGCTTTTGTTTCTTCCATTGCACCACGCGTTCCGAGGTAGCCGTTTCCAATGGTTAGCAGCGATTCGCGCGATTTTTCTTTTTTTGGATCATAATCGTTGTATTCCAACGACCATGGCTTAAATACTTCGTCCTGTGGTTTTTGTAACATAAATTGTTAAAGGTTAATTAGCTCTGAGAATATTTTATTCAGCCCCTCAATCCCATTAATTTCTTCAAGGTCTTCTACAACAATATCGGCACCACCTTCTTCCAACTCTTTCCTGTTGTTTTCGCGGGCAATTCCAATGGTTAACCCAAAGTTTCCTTTTGCACCGGCCTGCACACCCGAAACGGCATCTTCCACTACAATCGATTTGTTGTATTTTGCCCCAACAATATCGCAGGCAGTTGTAAAAATATCGGGTTCCGGTTTTCCATGTAATCTCAATTCTGCTGATACAACCCCGTCAACCCGTGCCTCAAAAACATCCAATAAATTTACTCTTTCCAATACGGGTTTACAGTTTTTGCTCGACGATGCAACCCCCAATTTTATTCCTGCATTTTTAAGTTCATTTATTAACGCAACTGTTGACGGATACACCTGGACCCCTTCTTTTTCCAAAACTTCATTGAACGCTTCGTTTTTACGATTTCCTAATCCGCAACAAGTTTCGGCTCCCGGAGCATCGGAAGGATCGCCAAAGGGAATATCAATTCCTCGTGATCCTAAAAACGATGCGACACCATTATATCTCGGTTTTCCATCAACGTAAGGCAAGTAATCACCGGCGTGTGTAAACTCTATAAATTTTTCGCCGTGTTCGGCTTCTCTTTTCCTGAGGTATTCATCGAACATTTTTTTCCAGGCGGCAGCGTGGGTAAGGGCAGTTTTGGTAATCACTCCGTCCATGTCGAAAATAACTGCTTCGAATAATAATTTTTTGTTCATTTCCATTATTTTACTATATTAACAAGCATACATTTTATGTGTTCAACTTATTGGTATTAATAACGCAAAAAAAATTATGAGTTGCAAAATTAATCTTGCAAAATCAAAATTTAAAATGATTTAAATTCCCAAAGAATGAAAAGATTATTTATGATAGCAAACCGGTTGCCTCTTCATGTAACTGATGTTAATGGAAAAAAAGAATTAGAACCTTTTACTGAAGGTTTTGATTCAGGATTAAAAAAATTTTATGAATCGTTTGATATTAAGTGGATTGGAAGGGCTGGTGTTAATATTGACGAAGTAAGCGAAACCGAAAAAATAGACCTCGACAACAAATTCAGAAAAGATAATTGTATTCCTATTTATCTGGATCATCAGTTGCGGGAAGAATTTGTTGAAGGTTTTTGCGACAATACAATTTGGCCCCTTTTTAATTATTTTACTCAAAATACACGGTATAATCTGGCAAAATGGGAGGCCTACAAAAAAGTAAATCAATTATTTGCCGATGTTATTTCAAAATACATGAAAGAGGATGATATTTTATGGGTTCATGATTATCATTTAATGCTGGTGCCTCAACTTATTCGCGAAAAATTTCCCAATGTTTCCATCGGGTATTTTCAGCACATTCCGTTTCCTTCTTTTGAAATTTTCAGGTTTTTGCCCTGGCGGATGGAATTGCTCGAAGGAATTCTGGGAGCCGATTTAATTGGTTTCCACACCTACGATTATCAACGGCATTTTATGAGCAGTGTACGCAGGCTGCTTGGGCACGAAACAGTTTTTAACCGGATAAGGCTGGATGAACGAATTGTTAAAGTGGATGCTTTCCCCAAAGGAATAGATTTTGAGTTTTTTAATAATACTGCAAAGGAGTTGGCAAAAAGTACCGGCGATCAGAAATCAGAATTTCATAAAGAGTTAAAAGATTATTTGGGAAAGGATAAAAATCGAAAAATTATCTTGTCGATTGACCGGTTGGATTATACAAAAGGAATTCCGGATAGAATAAAGGCATTTGAATTATTCTTGAAAAAGTATCCTGAATATATTGAAAAAGTCAGCCTGTTTTTATTTGTAATTCCATCGCGCGAAAATGTTACCGATTATCAGGACTTGAAAAAAGAAATGGACGAATTGGTAGGGCGGGTAAACGGCAGGTACGGAACCATAGGTTGGATGCCGGTTTGGTATTTTTACAGGCCTGTTGACAGACTTGAAATGATTGAATTGTACAGCAGCGCCGACATTGCTTTAATTATACCTACGAGAGATGGGATGAACCTGAATGCGAAGGAGTTTATAGCATGTAAAATTGATAAAACAGGGGTGCTTATTTTAAGCGAAATGGCTGGTGCAGCAAAGGAATTGGGCGAGTCGGTAATTGTTAATCCGAATAATCGTACTGAAGTTGCAGAGGCAATTCATCTCGCTTTAAACATGCCCGTGCAAGAGCAAATAGAAAGAAATTCGGCACTTCAGAAAAGGCTTAAAATTTATAATGAAGAACGGTGGGCAAACGATTTTATAAATGGGCTGGAAAGCGTGAAAAAACTTCAGGAATCAAATTACACCCACAAAGTTAACAGCGGTGTTTTAAATAAATTGATCGATGCTTATAAAAGTGCTGAAAAGCGGATTCTATTTCTTGACTACGATGGTACATTGACCGGATTTCATAAAGATCCTCAAATGGCAATGCCCAACAAAGAACTGTACTCGATTTTAGAAAAACTGATTTCGGTTGAAAAAAATACAATTGTAATAATTAGTGGAAGGGATAAAGAAACGTTATCGAAATGGTTTGGCAACTACGAAAGGTTGGCATATATTGCCGAACACGGGGTTTGGAATAAAAATCCCGGGGCAGAATGGGAAATGATTGGTCAGATTGAAAAAGAGTGGATGGGAATTATTGAACCCGTATTACAAAGTTATACCGACCGGACACCTCGTTCGTTTATAGAATATAAAAATTATTCGCTGGTTTGGCATTATCGCGATGCCGATCCCGACATGGGGCAACAACGTTCGTGGGAATTGAAAGACGATCTGAAAAATTATATTGCCAACCTGAACCTCGAAATTATGGATGGCGATAAAGTAATTGAAATTAAAAATGCAGGGATTAACAAAGGGAAAGCAGCCCTAAATAAAATAGGGAGCAATGAATTTGATTTTATCCTCGCTATCGGCGACGACTGGACGGACGAATACACTTTTAATTCGCTACCTGAGTCGGCGTACACAATAAAAGTGGGAACCAAAACAACAGCGGCAAAATACTATGTAAAGGATGTAAAAGATGTTCGGGATTTATTGGACCAACTCGAAAAATAATATATTAGACACTATTACAATTAAAATTGTATGGCACAATTTATCTTTTCCCGGTTTCCTTCGTATTTTTCTTTTCCGTAGCTACGGCTACGCAAAAGAAAAATGCTTTGGTAATCGAAAAAATCTTAAATTCCACCTATATACTATTTTAATCATAATAAAGTCTATTATAAACGCCAAAATAATAGTAATGCATTTCTCCCTGTTTGTTGTAAATGGCAAGGTTTTTTTGAAAGTGGTTGCTTGTAATGAACAAAAAGGAAATTGCAAAATTTCTCATAGACTTTTGTGAATGGTGGAATTTGAGGACAAAGGCCTTCAATTATTAATCTTTGAACCAACTTCGAAAGTTTAAAAAACACGTCATTCGCAGGGTTCGCCCAATTTTATTGGATGAACTCTCTCAATAACAACAAACCCTTTTTCGGACTTGAACCTATTTATTAATTAATTAATTAATTAATTAATTAACACATTCATTCACGTTTTCTAAATCATATTTTTACTTCAATTCGACATTCAAGACAATATTACACCATATATAATAAGTCAAAGTGACACTATTATAAAAAAGGTACACATTTTGAAAGATTAGCATTCAAAAAAAATAATTAAAATGGGAGGGAAAATGAATTTTAACAATTATACCATAAAATCGCAGGAAGCAGTTCAACAGGCTCAGCAAATTGCACAAGGACTTGAGAATCAGCAAATCGAAAACGCACATCTTCTAAAAGCAATTTTTGAAGTGGATGAGAATGTTTTGCCCTTTATCTTAAACAAACTCGGTGTCAATATCGATATTTTTAAAAAAACATTAGACAGTGTAATTCAAAGTTTTCCAAAAGTTCAGGGAGGTGAAATTATGTTGTCGCGGCAAGCAGTTAGTTCGTTGAATGACGCGGCTAATATTGCCAAAAAAATGAAAGATGAGTATGTCTCTATCGAGCATTTACTTTTGGCCATGTTAAAAGCAAAAGACGATGTTTCGCGTTTGTTGAAAGATAATGGGTTCAACGAAAAGGATTTGTCAGCTGCAGTAAACGAGTTGCGCAAAGGGAAAAATGTTACTTCGCAATCGCAGGAAGACACCTATAATTCGCTTGAGAAATATGCTAAAAATTTAAATAAATTGGCCAATGAAGGTAAGTTGGATCCCGTAATTGGCAGAGATGTGGAGATACGACGAATACTTCAAATATTATCGCGCAGGACCAAAAATAATCCAATATTAGTGGGTGAACCCGGAACTGGAAAAACTGCAATTGCAGAAGGTTTGGCTCACCGCCTAGTAAAGGGGGATGTTCCTGAAAACCTAAAAGATAAAATCATCTATTCGCTCGATATGGGAGCATTAATTGCCGGTGCAAAATACAAAGGAGAGTTTGAGGAAAGATTAAAAGCAGTTGTAAAAGAGGTGATTTCGGAAGACGGCAAAATTGTATTGTTCATAGATGAAATACATACTCTGATAGGAGCAGGAGGAGGACAGGGTGCAATGGATGCAGCCAATATTTTAAAGCCTGCCCTGGCTCGTGGAGAGTTACGGGCAATTGGTGCCACAACCCTTGATGAGTTTCAAAAATATTTTGAAAAAGACAAGGCACTGGAACGTCGTTTTCAAAAAGTGATGGTGAATGAACCCGACACAGAGAGTGCCATTTCTATTCTTCGTGGAATTAAAGATAAATACGAAAGCCATCACAAAGTTAGGATTCAAGACGGGGCAATTATAGCGGCCGTTGAACTTTCGCAACGTTATATTTCCGATCGTTTTTTGCCCGACAAGGCCATTGACTTAATGGACGAAGCCGCTGCAAAACTACGATTGGAAATCAATTCGAAACCGGAAGAACTGGATGTGTTGGATAGAAAAATTATGCAGTTAGAAATTGAGTTGGAAGCTATAAAACGTGAAAAAGACCAAAACAAAATAACACGTATAAAAAAGGAAATGGCTGATTTGAAGGAAAAAAGAGAGGGGATTTTTGCCAAATGGAAAACAGAAAAAGATTTAGTTGAAAAGGTTCAGGCAATAAAAGCAAACATTGAAAATTATAAGTATCGGGCAGAACGGGCAGAACGTGACGGTAATTTTGGTTTGGTAGCCGAAATCAGGTACGGGAAAATTAAAAGTGAAGAGATATTATTGGAACAGGTTAAAAATAAGTTGAAAGCCGATCAGAAAAATTCATTAATAAAAGAAGAGGTAACCAGCGAAGATATTGCAGAAGTAGTGGCACATTGGACTGGGATCCCAGTATCGAAAATGTTGTCCAGCGAGCGCGAAAAATTGTTGGTGTTGGAAGATGAATTGCATAAACGTGTTATTGGTCAAAATGAGGCAATAGAAGTGGTATCTGATGCCGTGCGACGTTCGCGGGCCGACTTGCAGGACGGCAAAAAACCTATTGGGACTTTCCTTTTTTTAGGAACAACGGGAGTCGGGAAAACCGAATTGGCAAAAACCTTGGCTTACTATCTTTTTAACGATGAAAATGCGCTTACCCGGATTGATATGAGCGAGTACCAAGAGCGACATGCCGTGAGCCGTTTGGTTGGCGCACCTCCGGGATATGTGGGTTACGATGAAGGTGGGCAGCTTACAGAAGCAGTTCGTAGAAAACCTTATTCTGTTATTCTTTTGGATGAAATTGAAAAAGCGCATCCCGATACATTTAACATTTTATTACAGGTACTCGATGAAGGAAGATTAACGGACAATAAAGGCAGGGTTGCCGATTTTAAGAATACAATCATTATTATGACCTCCAATATTGGAGCACACATTGTTCAGGATAAATTCGAAAATATTGACATGAATGAACGTAAGCAGGTGGTTGAAGAGACAAAAACCGAGGTGCTTGCTTTATTGAGACAAACCATAAGACCTGAATTTTTAAACCGTATTGACGAGATTGTTATGTTTACTCCTTTGAATATTGAGGAAGTGAATGAAATTGTTGAATTGCAAATTGGAAACCTAAAACAGGTTTTACTAAAAAAAGGAATAACCTTAATTGTGTCAAATGCAGTAATTAAACATATTGCAGAACTCGGCTTTGAACCACAATTTGGTGCCCGTCCCATAAAAAGGGTGATTCAACGAGAAATTTTGAATCAACTTTCAAAAGAAATATTATCGGGTAAAATTATTCCTGAAAGTACAATTAACATTAATTTTGAAGGAGGAAAACTGCAATTCGAAAATTAGGAAAGGTTCGGCAAAATGAAAGATCGCCTATTTCTCGTTTTTGATTTATTCCTTGCCGCAACTAAACCCTAAAGTTCATCGAAGCTGGCGAAGTTATTTTGAATGTTTCACTAAAATAACAAATTATTTCAACGTTGAAATATGAAATAAGTTTGTTTTTCAATGTGAAAAAAGAACCGTTCCCACTCGCTTTCAAAGAAAAGGAACGGTTCTTTGGTACACGGGAATTTAAGCAATAATTTATTCCTGCATTCATGCACTAATTAGAGTCTGTCTATAATGTAGGTGTTTGGTTCAGAAAGTTCGAATTCAAGGCTTGCGAAGTCATAAAATAAAGGAGTTTACTTTTGTAAATGACTGTTTTTATGGCAAGCGTAACGCAGAAGTCGGACTTTATGGACAAACACTAATTAGAGTCTGTCCATAAAGTAGGTGTTTGAGTTAGAAAGTTCGAATTCGAGGCTTGCGAAGTCAGAAAATAAAGGAGTTTACTCTTGTAAATGACTGTTTTTATGGCAAGCGTAACGCAGAAGTCGGACTTTATGGACAAACACTAATTACAGTACCGTTTAATAATATTGTACGCCCCATAAATCCCCAACTCGCCGGCACGGCTTAAATCCAATGCACCACCTTCAAGGTCGTCGAGATAGATTTTGGTAAGTCCACGGTTAAAATAGGCTTCCGCAAATTCGGGTTCCAATTGAATGGCCCGGTTCAAGTCTTCAACGGCACCTTTGTATTCACCAAGCCGCAGTTTTATATAGGCCCGGTTGTAGTATCCAAAAAAGAAATTTGGGTTTCTGAACAACGTAATTTCGTAATCATCTAAAATCTGTTTATAATCTAATTGTATTTGATTTTTATCCTTGTCCACCTTTCCGTTTTGTTTCCCCATCGCGATGGATTTGTCTGCTTGAGAACTCGAAAGCGTTTCGAATTGTTCCATCATTTTGAAGTGGCAATTGGCACGTGTAAAATAGGCAATTCCTGATTCTTTGTTCAATTCAATAGCACGATCTAAATCTTTTAGCGACTCGTTGTATTTCCCCACAAGGCTATAAAAAATACCCCGGTTCAAATAGTTGTGGCTGTTCTTCTGAACTGCAATTTTTTCATTAAAAAACAGGATGAAATTTTCAAAAACATCGTGATAAGTATCCACCGGTTTGTTGGAGAGGGTAAGCCACGGGTTGTAGTTGTTCTTTTCGTTTAGCTCGCCAACTGCAATGTTGTAATACTGGAACAGATCGTAATCCACATCGTTTTTTTCAAATGCCGAAATTATAAAAATAGGCTGCAAGTCGATAACAATATTTTTGTTTTGAATTCTTCCGTCATCAACTTCCTCTTCTTTATCGGTAGGTAAGTCGCGCGAATCTTCCACAACTAAATTCATCCCCCGGCGGCGTTTCCTCAATTCTGCTTCTTCTTTCTTTTTGGCATTGTCGTTTTGAACGAGTGTATTCAAATTGCTGTTGCTTTGCGTTGAGTCTTGTTGATTTGTGTTTTGTGTTTGTTGCGTTTGATTTCCTTGTTTATTTTGCTGGTTTTTTTGGTTTTGTGCCAATTGTTCGGCATCAACCCTGCGGTTTTCCAAATCAAATTTCGGATTCAATTGTGCAGCTATCCTGTAATCGTTTTCGTACCCCGGGCGTTTCAAAATTTCGCGTGCCATTGCCCGGTTAAAATATGCACTTGCCATTTCCGGATCCAAGCGCAGTGCCATGTCGTAATCCATTATTGCACTGTTGTAATCTTCCAACTTATGTTTTACTATTCCACGATTGTTAAATGCCAGTGCATTTTTCGGGTCAAATTCTATACTTTGGTCATAATCTCGCAATGCCGATGCATAATCCTCTAATTCAAAACGTGCCAGCCCGCGGTTTAAATAGGCAGCAGCATAGTGCGGACGAATAATAATTACCTTATTTAAATCTTTTATTGCCCCTTTAGTATCGCCACTTACAATTTTTGCATTGCTGCGGTTCATCAATGCGTAGGTAGATTTTGGATTTATTTCCAAAGCCTTATTAAAATCTGCAATTGCACCTTCCAGATTTTTTTGAGCTAATTTTGCAATCCCGCGGTTGTTGTAAATCGATTCGTCATCGGGTTTGAATTCCAATGCTTTGTTGTAGTCAATAATCGCTTTTGAATAATCTTTCAGGTTATGGTAGGCCATTCCCCTGTTCTTGTAAGCATTTGGGTAATAGGGTTTAATCTTAATGGCTTTGTCGTAATCTTTAATTGCGCCCCGGTAATCTTCCAACTGGTGTTTAGCTGTTCCACGGTAAAAATATGCTTCAGCTAAATAGGGCCTGAATTTTATTACAATGTTGAAATATTCTATTGCCCCGGTATAATTTCCTATCTGCGTCCTTGTTCGTCCCACTCTAATGTAGTGGTTTATATTTTGTTGCGCCCGACTTTGAAAAACAAGTGCAAATAAAAAGATCAAAATTAGTGCTCGTTTCATTTTTTATTTTCGTGAAGCAACAAAAATAGCATTTTCCTTTTATAGCAGAGGTTCTGATTAATTTTATTTAACTTTTGCGGCAAAAAAACATAAAATGTGTAAAAGATGCGATTGGGGAACATCCAACGAATTGATGATAAAATACCACGATATGGAGTGGGGGGTTCCGTTACATGATGAAAAGAAACTCTTTGAATTTTTTGTTTTGGAAGGTTTTCAAGCGGGGTTAAGTTGGCAAATAGTATTGAATAAACGGGAAAATTTTCGAAAAGTTTTTGATAATTTCGATCCTGTAATCGTAGCAAAATACGATGAAAAGAAGTTGGCGGAATTAATTCAGGATAAATCAATTATCCGCAACAAACAAAAAATTGCAGCCTGTGTAAATAATGCACAGTGTTTTCTTGAAGTCCAAAAAGAGTTTGGGAGTTTTGATAAATACATCTGGGGGTTCGTCGATTATAAACCGATTGTCAATTCATTCTCATCATTAAAAGAGTTGCCTGCAAAAACTCAATTGTCTGAACAGATTTCGGCTGACCTCAAAAAGCGGGGTTTTAAATTTGTTGGTTCAACCGTAATTTATGCACACATGCAGGCAACAGGAATGGTAAACGACCATTTGGTTGATTGTTTTCGGTATTCGGAGGTAAATACGGTAAAGGATTAGTGAGCCTGTTTTTATTTGGAATATTGAGTCCACAACAAAAAGTAAAAAATTTTAAAAAGCCACTAAAACACGAAATCACTAAAAGTCACAAAATGCTGAAAGTCAGATTAATCTGTTTTAGTGAAATTTTGTGTTTTTTAGATCTATTGGCTAAAATGACTTTTCTGAGTTGGCTCAATATTAATTTTAGCTTTCATGTTTTGCACTTTTGTAAAAGGGGAAAAACCAGGGAACGGATTAGTTTAGGTAAAAAACTTGTTTGAAATTCGAATTGAATTGAAAAATCCTGCAAAGGTGAAATGTTTCTTCTGACTTTTATTTATTTATTCAAAATAACTCTATTTATTAACTTTTTATAAAGGGATAATTTATTATTTTTGGCAGTTGTTTAAATTGAAGAATTAAAAAAATTTGTTATATGAAATTGCGCGTTATTCTCGCTGTATTATTTATGGCCTTCACCGCAAGTTATGTACTTGCTGAAAATGGAGATAAAAAAGACAAAAAACCAGAAGGTTATGTATTCAAAGATGAAATTACCTTACCGGCTACCCCGGTAAAAAATCAATACCGGTCCGGAACTTGTTGGTCGTTTTCCGGATTATCGTTTTTAGAGTCGGAAATGTTACGTTTGGGGAAACCTGTAGTTGACCTTTCGGAAATGTTTATTGTTTGGCATTCTTATTCAGAAAAAGCACAAAAGGATGTTCGTGTACATGGTAGCCTTAATTTCTCGGCAGGCGGTGCATTTCACGATGTTACGAATGTAATCCGGGATTTTGGCATTGTTCCCGAGTCGGTGTACGATGGATTAAACTATGGCGAAGATAAACATGTACATGGCGAAATGGATCGTGTATTGAAACAACATGTTGATGCAGTAATAGAAAATAAAAACCGTAAACTGAGTACAGTTTGGCTCGAAGCGGTTGAAGGAACGTTAAATACCTATTTAGGCGAAATTCCGCAAAAATTTGAATACGAAGGCAAAAGTTATACACCACAAAGTTTTGCAAGCGATTTTGTTGGTTTAAATATGGACGATTATGTAGAAATCACATCGTTTTCTCATCATCCATTTTATTCGAAATTTATTCTGGAGGTACCGGACAACTGGTCGTGGGACGAGGTATATAATGTACCGTTAAACGAAATGGAAGAGATTATCGATTATTCGTTAAATAATGGATTTACGGTTGCCTGGGCAGCAGATGTAAGTGAAAAGGGATTTGTATCAAGTAATAAAGGTGTGGCAGTTGTGCCTTCTGCAAAAACGGAAGATATGAGCGATGCAGAGATTGCCCGTTGGGATACACTGTCGGAAAAAGACAGGGAAAAAGAATTGTACAAAATAGAAAAACCGGTACCCGAAATAGTGGTTACACAAGAGATGCGTCAAGCGGCATTCGATAATTATTCGACTACCGACGATCACGGGATGCACATTATTGGAACCGCCAAAGACCAGGAGGGCGTAACTTTTTATAAAGTGAAAAATTCGTGGGGCGATTATAACAAATACAAAGGGTATTTTTATGTATCGAAACCATACGTAAACTATAAAACAACATGTATTATGGTACACAAAGATGCCATACCGCAAAGTATAAGAGAAAAACTCGATTTGTAGTACACAAAAAACCCTTTAGATTTGTCTGAAGGGTTTTTTTTATCTTTGACGGACTCAAACGAATAAAATGAAAAACCTTCTTTTATCCCTTTTATTAATTTTTTCATTCTCAATTGTTAAGGGGCAGGATCCAAATACCGATTATGGCTGGTGGAACGTATTGCACAATTGGCAAAACGGCGATCCCGGCTGGCGAAATTTGATAATTATCTCTCCAGGTTATTTGGGCCCAAATGCGCTGCCGGTACCCGATGTGAAAAGAGGTTTCTTAAACGAGAAAGCCGAGTTTGAAATCACAGCCTCCAACCATTTTAACCCTGGCGACCCAACACAAGATATTTCGGGAAGAGCATATATTCCGTTTGCAAACAATAAAATTGCAGTTGAAATGTATGGTGTATTGTTTGAAAATTTTGCTTTCTCCGAAGCGATTAGAAACGAACGTTATGCCCGGATTGAGAATGGAAAAGGAGTTGCCATTGGAGATTTCTATTTTAGCACGCTAATCCAGCTATCTAAAGATCGAAAATTTCCAAACACATTGTTCCGTTTTACGGCAAGGACCGCGTCTGGAAACCAAATGGAAGGTGCCCGGTATTCCGATAGTCCGGGATATTTTTTCGATTTAAGTTTCTCGAAAGAACTTGGCAATAACGAAGGAGGATTATTTCGGCCTTTTGGGTTAATTGGTTTTTATAGTTGGCAAACCAATGATGAATTGAACCTCCAAAACGATGCATTGATGTATGCGGCTGGAGCAGATTTTGAAAAAAACAATTGGATGTTTTCTACTTCGTGGTCGGGGTATTCGGGTTATAAAAACGAACGCGATAAACCCATGCAGTTAAATTTTGAGTTGCGTAAAGATTTTGAGAAAAAAGCACTCCTGTTTCAATATGTGCACGGTTTGCGCGATTGGGAATATAAAACCATCCGGATTTCCTTTATTTGGAAAATGAAACCCATGAAATAATTCTCTCTTTTGAATGGGATTTGTGTAAATTTGCACGGTTCAGATTAATAGCGATACAAAATTTATAATCATTTATAATGAAGAAACTTTCGGTGGTAATTTGTGTTTGGAATGAAGAGCTTAATATTAAACCACTTTCGGAACAAATAAAAGTGGCTTTAAAAGATATAGACTTTGAAGCCATTTTTGTTGATGACGGATCTACTGACGATACTCGGGGAGAGATAAAAAAGATAAACGACAAACGGTTTATTTTGGTTGAATTGAAACGAAATTATGGGCAAAGTTCGGCCTTGCAGGCTGGCATCGATCAAGCCGAAGGTGAGTTTGTTGTACTTATTGATGGTGACCTTCAAAACGATCCGGCAAATATTCCAATGATGTTGAAAATGATGGAAACTGACGAGTGGGACATGGTTGCCGGTATTCGTGCCAACCGGAAAGATGGGATGTTTTTGCGTAAAATCCCATCAAAAATTGCCAATTACATGATCCGGAAATCTACCGGAATCCACATGAAAGATTTGGGTTGCACACTTAAAATATTTACTAAAGAAACCATAAAAAGCATTCATATTTATGGCGAACTCCACCGGTACATTCCTGCGCTTATAACACTCGAAGGAGCAACAAAAATTACGCAGGTTGATGTAAATCACCGATCGCGCGAATTTGGGACTTCAAAATATAATTTAAGTCGGACTACCCGTGTAATAAGCGATTTGATATTAATGGTTTTCTTCAAAAAATACCTGCAACGGCCCATGCACTTTTTTGGTTCAATGGGAATTGTAACCTTTGGAATTGGCGTACTCATTAATTTTTATATGCTGGTACTTAAAATCCTGGGCAACGATATTTGGGGAAAACCACTTCTGCTTTTGGGTATTCTTATGGTTATGGGAGGAATCCAGTTTATTACAACCGGAATTATTGCGGAATTACAAATGCGTACTTACTTCGAATCTCAAAAGAAAAAACCATTTCGGGTGAAACGCGTAATACATGTTAAAGAAGATTAAATAGATACCGAAAACATAATATCCTATTTTATTAAGAATAGTGGCTTGTTATTTGTTCTATTCTGTTTTTTGTATAAATCAATTAAAACTAAATCTCATGGTTAAAAAATTCTTTTTCCATACAATATTTATCATTGCTCTTTTGATCTCGTTTAATGGTTATGCCCAGGATAGAATTGTTCATGGGATGGTCACAACCTTCGATAGCATTCCGCTAATTGGCGTAAAAATAAAAGTTCAAAGCACAAAACAAGTGGTAACGTCCGATACACTTGGAAACTTCTCGGTTGGATGTAATGCGAAAGATAAACTAAAGCTTTCAGCAAATGGATTTTACACGCAGAATGTAAAATTAGACAATAAAATTAAGCTCGTCGCAGTAAACTTAAAGTTAAAACCTGGCGAAAAAAGCAGGGAACTCGCTATTGGATATGGTCATGTTTCCGACCGTGATAAATTAAATGCAGTAGCGAGTTTAAGTAAAAATGATGTGGACTTTTCGCAGTATAGCGACATATTTGAATTAATTAGGGGAAGGTTTGCAGGTGTACAAGTAGTGAATGGTGAAATAATAATTAGGGGGGTTAATTCAATCAACAGCAGCAGTGCGGCTTTAATAGTTGTTGATGGAGTACCAACGGATGGTAGCGCACTTAGTTCAATACCTCCTATTCAGGTAAAAAGTATAAATGTAATTAAAGACGGCAGTGCGGCTATTTACGGTTCAAGGGGTGCAAACGGTGTGCTAATTGTTGAAACGAAACGGGGAGGAGATAATTAACCTGATTAATTCATAAGTTTTCGTTACGAAAAGACAAAATGCAAAGAGTAAAGGTGAGCGAAAATTTCTGACTCGCAGGAATAGCCATAGCTATTTAGTGCCTGCAAGAAAACCCTGCTTTTTCAAGTCTTTGATAAGAAAACGTCAAAGACAAGGCTTTCGAAGTTTTGAAAATCAAGAGGTTTGCTTTTGCAAATGACTGTTTTCAAAACGAGAGTAACGCAGTATTTGGCGTTTTCTTGCAAAGACTAGCTACGAAAGCAAACAACAAAATAACCCCTATAGTTTTTTCAGCCAGGCTTCGGCATCTTCCAAATCCGTTTTATCTTCTGTTTTAACGGCAAAATTAAATCCGGGTTGAATACAAAAAGAACCATATTCCCCCGATTTATTTAACGCAATATAACCAATCTGGTACTTCTCGTAATCGGGTATTTTTTTAACTATCCGTTTAACTGCCTCTTCACAAGCACGCGATGGCGACATTCCATTTCGCATTAATTCTACTACCAGGAATGTTCCCAGCGTTTTCATTACCAATTCTCCTGAACCCGTTGCTGCCGCACCGCCAATCTCGCCATCTACAAAAAGTCCGGCACCAATTATTGGTGAGTCGCCAACCCTCCCTGGCATTTTATAACCCATTCCACTCGTTGTACATGCCCCCGACATTCGTCCGTCTTTATCAATCGCCAACATGCCAATGGTATCGTGGTTTTCAATATTAATTTCGTTACTGAATTTCTTCTTTCCTTTCTTCCACTTTTTCCAAGCTGCTTTTCTTTCGGGTGTTAACAATTTTTCTTTTTTAAAACCATTTTTTCGGGCGAATTCAAATGCTCCTTTTCCACTCAACATCACATGTGGCGTTTTTTCCATTACCAACCTGGCTACAGATATTGGGTGCTTAATGTGTTGAAGATAGGTTACACTTCCTGCCCTGCCCTTTTCGTCCATAATACATGCATCCAAGGTAACTTTACCTTCTGAATCCGGAATTCCACCATAACCCACGGTAATTACTTTCGGGTCGCCTTCGGGAACACGGACACCTGCTTCAACGGCATCGAGGGAATAACCACCTTTTGAGAGTATTTTCCATGCAGCTTCATTTGCAGGTAAACCATGGTTCCATGTTGAAATTACAATGGGGAACTTATTGTTTTGAATTGGATTCGAAGAAAATCCATGTTTCGACAAACCAATTCCGGCAATTGCCAGAGAACTGGTTGTAATGAATGAACGACGAGAAATCATAATCTTTATTGTTAATTTGTTATTCAAATTATTGAACTTTGTAAAGTCTATTCAGTCGAAGAATTTTGTATTGCTTTTCTATATTTCGAAAAAACAATTGCCCGTGAAATAAAACCGAGATATTTCCCATCATCAATAACTGCCAAATTGTAACGTCCCGATGTTTCAAATTTTTTGGCAACACCTTCCATATCATCATCTGGCGAAATAAAATATTCGGGCATATACATTAAATCCTTTACCCAGACCGTATCGTATAATGCAGGTTCAAAAATCAAACTTTTTATTTCGGATAGTTTTACCATCCCCCGGAGGATCCCCTTTTCATCCACCACTGGAAAAAGATTTCGGGTAGATTTTGAGATCGCTTCAACTACATCCCTCAATTTTGCATCAGGGCGGAGTGTTTCAAAATCAGTTTCTATCAGTTGCCTGATATTCATCATTCTCAACACGTTTTGGTCTTTATGATGTGTAAGCAATTCACCACGCTGTGCCAAACGTTTGGTATAAACCGAGTGTGGTTCGAACCGCATAATGGTAACATAAGCAACTGTAGAAGTAACTAAAAGAGGGATGAACATTCCATATCCTCCGGTAATTTCAGCGGTTAAAAAAATTCCCGTAAGTGGGGCATGCATAACTGCGGCCATCATTCCAGCCATTCCTGCAAGGGCAAAATTATCTTCGTGTAATCCCAGATGAAATACTAAGTTTACGGTTGTTACCAGAAAATAACCTGCAACTGCACCCATAAAAAGTGTTGGGGCAAAAATTCCACCAACTCCTCCAGAGGCAGTAGTAGCTGACATTGCAAATACTTTGAAAATTAATATACCGGCTAAAACAGAAATCAAAACAAAAATATTTTCTTTCCCCCCAAAAAATAGGGAACCGTTCAACAAATCAGTGCCATGCCCTTTAAAAATGGTTGCAATACTCACATATCCTTCACCCCATAACGGAGGAAAAATAAAAATAAGTAACCCCAAAATAAAACCGCCTATTAACAACCGGATTACCCAATTTTTAATTTTCGCAAAATATTTTTCGAGATACATTGTAGTACGGGTGAAATAAATTCCAACTACTCCTGTAAAAATACCCAATAAAATGTAAACCCAAATGGTATGGATATCGAATGTATTTACCTGTGCAAAATGCAGTAATACACTTTCATTCATAAAAAAACTGGTTAATATTGTGGCCGAAATTGCTGACAGTAAAAGTGGAATTAAATAGGCCATTGTAAGGTCGAGCATCAACACTTCGAGGGTAAAAACAATACCTGCCATGGGGGCATTAAAAATTCCGGCTATAGCACCAGCAGAACCACACCCTACCATTAAAGTAACATATTTGTAGTTCAATTTGAAAAGGCGGGCAAGATTTGAACCGATTGAAGCACCGGTTAAAACAATTGGCGCCTCTGAACCAACCGAACCACCCAGACCAATTGTTACCGAGCTGGCAACCATCGACGAATAAGTATTGTGCGATTTTATGTTGCTGCTTTTTCGGGAAATAGCATAAAGAATTTTTGATACACCGTGCCCGATATCGTCCCGAACAACAAATTTCACAAATAATACTGCAAGAAAAATTCCAATTAATGGATAAACCAAATACAAATAGCTGATGCCATCAACAGCAAACCAGTGAGTTAACTTTTCGGCGACAAAATGGATAAGGGTTTTCAAGATCAAGGCAGCAAGTCCGCTTAACACCCCGGTAACAATGCTAAGAATGTAAATAAAATTTCTTTCCGAAATATTCGCGATCCGCCAGGCAACTATTTTATTCATCCTATGATGAAAATTCCTCCTCCAAATTATTTTAAACGTGCGAAACATCGACTATTTGCTTTCTATATTTTGTAAACACACGGGCCCTCGATATAAAACCGAGATACTTTCCATTTTCCAATACAGCGAGGTTATATCTTCCTGAGGTTTCAAATTTATTGGCAACAATTTCCATGCTATCTTTCGGATCAATAAAATATTCTGGCATGTACATTAACTCGCTAATTTTAACCTTGTCGTACATTTCATGATGAAAAATCATGCTCCGAACATCATCCATTTTCAACATTCCTACCATTGTTCCATTTTCATCGACAACTGGGAAAAGGTTGCGGTGATTTCGCGAAATAGCAACAGTTAAGTCGCGAAGTGTAGCTTGTGGAGAAAGAATTTCGAAATCTGTTTCTATTAATTTCCGCAAATCCATCATTTGCAAAACATTGGCATCTTTATCGTGAGTAAGCAACTGTTTCCTTTGTGCCAGCTGAATATGATAAACCGAATTAGGAGTAAAGGTTCGAACGATAATATATGCAAATGTTGCGGTAAACATTAACGGTACAAACAATTTGTAACCACCTGAAATATCGGCAATCAAAAATATCCCAGTTAATGGCGCATGCAAAACTCCTGCAATTAAACCGCCCATTCCAATTAAGGCAAAATTATTTGTACTAATCTGACGCATTCCCAGCATATTTACAACATGAGCGAATAACATTCCGGTATTCACGCCCATAAATAGTGTTGGCGCAAAAATACCTCCAACGCCACCTGCACCAAAAGTTAACGAAGTAGCTACAATTTTTAGTGAAATTACCGCAGCAAGCAAAATTAAAGCAACCCAAACCTCTTCTTTTAACCCAACAAACAAACTGTTGTTGAAAAGGTATTGAACATCACCTACCAAACTCAAATTTATAGCATCGTATCCTTCACCGAATAACGACGGAAAAAGAAATACCAAAACACCAAGCGAAACACCACCAATAATTAGCCGGTTTGTACTTTTTTTTATTTTATCAAAAAAACCTCCAATAAATACGTACATTTTTATAAAATATACCGAAACAAAACCTGCAAGTATTCCAAGTAATATAAAATACGGAAGATCTTTAAGTACAAAAGCATCTTTAAAATCGAATGGAACAAGTACATTTTGACCAAGAAATAGATAAGAAACAACAACTGCAGTAGCCGACGAAAGTAGCAATGGAACCATCGAAAAAACTGTAAAGTCAATCATTATTACCTCAACCGCAAAAACAATTGCAGCAATGGGAGCTTTAAAAATAGCGGCCATTGCTCCTGCACTGGCGCAAGCCAGTATTAGAATTCTATTCTTATAATTGAGACGAAAAAAGTGTGACAACCAAGATCCCCAAGCAGCTCCGGTGGCAACGGTGGGCCCCTCCAGCCCAACAGAACCGCCAAAACCCACGGTGAGCGAACTGGTTAATATCGATGAATATAAATTATGAGAGCTTACCTTTCCTTTTCGTTTTGAAATACTGTACAAAACATTGGGGATACCATGGCGTACCGGGCGTCTAACAATATATTTTATGCTTAAAACCGCTAAAGTAACCCCAATTAAAGGAAGAGCGAAATAAATGTAATTGTGTACTTCGCTCGATATAAATGAATCGACCAAGTGATGGGTTAAGCGAATAGAATTTTTAATTACTACCGCTCCCATACCCGAAAACAATCCAACAACAATACTAAGTGCGGTAATAAAACCACGCTCGCTCATGTTTTTCAAACGCCACCGGTGAAACCGAGCAATTATGTGTATTCTTTTACTCATTCGGAGCGTAAAAGTAACAAAACGTATGTTTTCATGAACTTTAATCCCAACTTAACTCATTAAATTTTTGTTACGTTTAAAATAGCCATTTTAAATTGATTATTTCAAACCTTTTTAAACCAAACCAGGATTTATAAAATAAAAAACCCCACCTTGAAAGGCAGGATTTTTATATCTTCAAATTTGCAATATTTTAATCTAATTGTGGCCCAGCAGCAATTAGTGCTTTTCCTTCTTTGTTATCAGTATATTTCACGAAATTTTTGATGAAACGTCCAGCTAAATCTTTTGCTTTATCATCCCACTCTTTTTTATCAGCGTATGTATCACGGGGATCTAGAATAGCAGGATTTACATCATGCAGCGCCGTTGGAACTTCGAGGTTGAATATTGGGATAATTTTTGTTTCTGCTTTTTCGATTGAACCATCCAAAATCGCATCGATAATTCCGCGGGTATTTTGAATAGAAATACGTTTTCCAGTACCATTCCAACCTGTATTTACAAGGTATGCTTCAGCTTCGTGCTCTTCCATTTTTCGTACTAACTCCTGACCATATTTCGTTGGGTGAAGAGAGAGGAAAGCTGCACCAAAACAAGCTGAAAAAGTAGGTTGCGGAGTAGTAATGCCACGCTCTGTACCAGCTAATTTTGCTGTAAACCCTGAAAGGAAATGATATTTAGTTTGTTCAGGTGTTAATTTTGCCACCGGGGGCATTACTCCAAAAGCATCGGCGGTTAAAAAAATAACTTTGTTTGCGTGCCCTGCTTTAGAAACCGGCTTAACAATGTTGTGAATGTGATAAATTGGATAAGATACCCGTGTGTTTGCTGTAACAGAACCATCGGTGAAATCTATTTTTCCATCTTTGTCAACCGTTACGTTTTCAAGAAGCGCATCGCGTTTAATTGCCCCAAAAATATCTGGCTCGGCTTCTTTATCAAGATTAATTGTTTTAGCGTAGCAACCACCTTCAAAGTTGAATACCCCGTTATCGTCCCAGCCGTGTTCATCATCGCCAATCAACTGCCGTTTTGGATCGGTAGAGAGCGTCGTTTTCCCAGTTCCCGAGAGCCCAAAGAAAATAGCGGTATTACCATCTTCACCCACATTTGCAGAACAGTGCATAGAAGCCATCCCATTCAGCGGAAGATAATAATTCATCATTGCGAAAATACCTTTTTTCATTTCTCCTCCGTACCACGTGCCACCAACAACATGCATTTTCTCCGTTAAGTTGAATACAGTAAAATTTTCTGAATTTAATCCATGTTTTTCCCAATTTTGATTAGTGGTTTTGGAACCATTCAAAGAGACAAAATCGGGCTCACCAAAATTTGCCAATTCCTCTTCAGTTGGTCGAATAAACATATTTTTCACAAAATGTGCCTGCCATGCAACTTCCATAATAAAACGGACTTTAAGTCGTGAATCTTCATTTGCACCAGCAAACGTATCCATTACAAAAAGTTTTTTCCCTGAGAGTTGTGTTGCGACTGTCTTTTTCAAATCGTTCCAAACTTCTTGAGTTGTTGGTTTATTATCGTTTGGCGACTCAGGTGAAGTCCACCAAATTGTATCGCGTGTTACATCATCCTTAACAATATATTTATCTTTTGGGGAACGACCTGTAAAAATACCAGTCATTACATTAACTGCATCCAATTCTGTGAGCTGTCCTTTTTCAAAACCTTCGAGGTTCAATTTCATCTCTTCTTCGAAAAGTTGTTCGTAAGATGGGTTGTAAACAATTTCCTGTACGTTGACAATTCCGTACTTCGACAAATCTAAATTTTTCATAAATACCTAATAATTAACTTAATAAAACTATTTTTTCTTCGTATAAACCGATCACCAAAAATAACTTTTTTTTTCTACCCACTGGGACAAAGAGTTTGGATCACCAATTTTTAATTGCCGAATAAACAATATCTTAACAATAGTCTTATCACAAATGTTTATTAATTCGGCTTGCCGATGAAAAATAAACGAAATAAAAAGAGCATTCTGAATATCAAAATCCAAAATGCTCCTTTCAACAACAAAAATAAAACCGAACTACGATCTGGGATGAAACTGATGAATAGTGTTTCGTAAATAATCGCGATCTAAATGGGTGTAAATTTCCGTGGTTAAAATCGATTCGTGCCCCAACATTTCCTGAACAGCCCGCAAATCGGCACCGCCATTTATTAAATGTGTTGCAAACGAGTGCCTGAAAGTATGTGGACTAATTTTTTTTCCAAGTTCAATTTTTTCTGCCAAGTTTTTAATAATTGTAAAAATCATTACCCTGCTCAACTTTTTGCCCCTTCGATTTAAAAATAGGATGTTTTCACTCTCCTTGCTAACTTTCAATGTTTTGCGGTAACCACTTAAATAAATATTAATCTCGTCCACGGCTTTTCCGCTTACTGGTACCAGCCTTTCTTTTCCGGCTTTTCCCTCAACTTTCACAAAACCCTGATCGAAAAACAAATTTGTAATCTTCAAATTTACCAATTCAGAAACCCGTAACCCACAACTGTACAGTGTTTCTAACATTGCTTTATTGCGTTGTCCTTCAGCTTTCTCTAAATCAACCCCGTCAATTAAAGCATCAATTTCTTCCATCGATAAAACATCCGGTAATTTCCGGCCAATTTTTGGCGATTCCAACAATGCTGTTGGGTCGCTTGTAATTTTACCTTCTATTAGCAAATATTTATAAAACGATTTTATTCCCGAAATTGTCCGTGCTTGTGTTCTTGGGCTCACCCCTTTTCCATTTAACCACTCAATAAAACTCTTAAGGTGCTGAAGTTTAACTTTTTCTGGGGCTACCTTATTAAACTTGTTATCTAAGAAACCAATTAATTTATTGACATCGTTAATATATGCCGCAATTGAATTTAGCGACAAAGATTTTTCGAGTTTTAAATAGTTTTCGAAATCCTTTTTTTCATCTTCCCATTTCATAGCTTTCTTTTTTTTATATTTACGGATATTCATTTTTCATTTCTTTTTTGAAAAATGATCGTTATCTTTTTAACTTAAACATTTATATTGTTCAGATACGCTAAACAATATATAAAGTTACTACAAAATATATTAATATAGAAATAACATGAAAATACTGATAATCAACGGTCCTAACCTTAATTTATTAGGCGTTCGGGAAAAAAGTATCTACGGAACTGAAAGTTTTGAATCATATCTCATTGAATTAAGAGCGGCTTTCCCTACAATTGAGCTGGATTATTTCCAATCTAATATTGAAGGTGAAATAATAAATAAAATTCACGATTACGGTTTTAATTCCGATGGGATAATTATAAATGCAGGTGCATACACACATACTTCCATTGCAATTCGCGATGCCATTTTGGGAGTAAAAACAACGGTTGTTGAAGTGCACATTTCGAATACACTGACCCGCGAGGATTTCAGGCACAAATCATTAATTGGTCCGGTTTGCCGTGGTTGTATAATGGGATTTGGACTGGATTCCTATAAACTGGCCCTACAAAGTTTTATCGGAAATCAATAACTTCTACATCATTGTATTTACTGGCATCGAATACAAAATCGGTATCGGGGAAATTAATATCGGTTTCCACTTTTTTAACTTTTATTGTATATAAATTACCATCGGTCCCGAACAAAACTGCCGCATTGATCATCAGGGTTGCTTTGTCGATTGAAACAGTAATTTTAGACACTTGAAGTTCATCGTTGTCAGGGAAAAGGTCTATTTCGTACAAAGTTTTATTGCCCTCCTTTTTTTCTGAAATAAATTTTGATTCGAACCCTTTTTCATAAATACTGAAAAGGGAAGTTGGATCCATTAAATCGCTGCTTTCGTCATCCACATTAGAAATTGTAACTTGGTTTCCCTCTTTCATATAATTCCACAGTGTTGTTCCGTCCGAAAAAACCTTGATGCCAATATCGGGTAAATCAACCGAATATTTTTGTCCCTTTAATTTTATCGATCCTTCATTTTTTTCATTAATTTCCATTTCCTTATTTTCCATGGTAAAAGAAAAATCGGCAGAAATAGTTTTATACGAACGGGTTTTTTCACTCACTTTATCCAAAATATCCTTCGCCTTTTGGTCTTGCTTTGCTTGTAAAAAGATGGATGTTAGCAATAAAAAACCTATCAAAATTATTCGTTTCATTTCTATTTTTAGTTTAAGCTATTCAATAATTGTTCCAAACTATACTCATCTTGAAGTAGCACTTGCCTTGCTTTACTACCTTCGCTCGGACCAACAATACCGGCAGCTTCCAATTGATCCATAATTCTTCCGGCCCGATTGTAGCCAATTGAAAATTTGCGTTGGATCATTGAAGTAGATCCAACTTGGTTCTGAACCACAACGCGTGCGGCATCTTCAAACATTTCGTCTTTATTGTTCAAATCAACCTGCCCGGGACCAGCGTCCTCATCACCGGTATATTCAGGAAGGAGAAATGCGGTTGGGTAACCTCGTTGTTCAGCAATAAATGCACAAATCCTTTCAACTTCCGGCGTATCAACAAATGCGCATTGAACCCGGGTTACCTCACTGTTGGCAGAAATTAACATGTCGCCTTTACCAATTAATTGATTGGCACCTGGCTGGTCGAGAATAGTTCGCGAATCAATCATAGAAGCCACTTTAAATGCAATCCGTGCGGGGAAATTAGCCTTTATAACACCGGTAATAATGGTTACCGACGGGCGTTGTGTTGCAATTACCATGTGGATACCAACCGCTCTTGCCAACTGTGCAATCCGTGCAATTGGCAATTCAATCTCTTTTCCGGCGGTCATTATCAAATCGGCAAACTCATCAATAACAACTACAATATACGGCATAAATTTGTGCCCTTTTTCAGGGTTTAGTTTACGGCTTATAAATTTCCTGTTATACTCTTTTAAATTACGGGAATGTGCTTTTTTTAATAAATCGTAGCGGCTATCCATCTCCACGTTAATAGAGCTCAGTGTATTTTTTACCTTCTGGATATCCGTGATAACCGGCTCTTCTTCATCGGGGAGTTTAGCGAGATAATGTTTTTCAATTATCGAATATAAATTTAATTCAACTTTTTTAGGATCGATAAAAACAAACTTCAGTTGCGACGGATGCTTTTTATACAAGAGCGATGTAATGATAACATTCACCCCAACCGACTTACCTTGCCCGGTAGCACCTGCAACTAAAATGTGCGGCATTTTGGCCAAATCGATCATGTACGTTTCGTTGGAAATCGTTTTTACAATG
>JAKIST010000010.1 GCA_021648495.1 Draconibacterium sp. | reverse complement strand
GATGCAACTGAATTCAGTTATAGTAAGATCTAACCTTTATTGAAAGACTTAAATATTAATTATTATAATGCAAAATCCAAGTAAACACACTAAAAAAGGACCAAATTCCAATAGTGCACAAAAATCACACAAAAAAACTCTTGTATGGAATAGAACTTGTACTGGAACAGAATTACAAATATTAAAAGATTGGATGTCAAATAAAGGAGGTAAGAAATCCAATGGAAGCTCTCCATCAGACGCAGAAGGTCAAGAATTTTGGAATACATTAAATGATTTCATAAAAGATTCTTCAGATATATTGTAACCAAACGAAAAAGAAGGGAAGGTGCCCCATTTATTATTAAGCCCGAATTTTGAGGATCCATCCCGGCGAACTGTTGCTGTCAGTAGATATTTGCCAGCATACGAATAATTCACCCTCCCAATAAGAGATAACATAGACCACTGACTCAAAGTATGAGTTCCGGCATTAACTGTTCCGGCAGAAAGGTAAGTCACATAGTTTGTAGGGAAGTCAGTAGCCCCGGCTGATAATCTTTCTCCTGAACTCTTTTGGATAGTAAAACCAAGCAGTGCATCAAAAGAGTGCTTCTCTTTAAACAATCTCTTATAAGCAAATGTATTTTCATTTAACCATGAAATCCCTTCTGTTTTTGTAACACCTGCTGTGGCCGGATAATTAAGTGAAGTAAAACGAGGGACTGCATTGGATCTCCAGAGCTTGATTGTTGAGGCACTGTAGTTTATCCCTATTGAGCTTTTGAATATCAGTCCATCCATTATTTTGTATTCCAAATAATTATTGACCATCAGGTTGGCTTTCGTCCGGTCGTCAGAATAGTTGTCCTTGTTCAGTACCGTTAAAGGATTAAAGAGCCACCCAAGGCCTTCTACAACATCCCGTTTGTTAAAATAAGGATTTCCGTTCTCGTCATAAACCGGAATAGTAGGAGAAGCTGTTAGTGCCTGCATTAATGGATTTGCCAAACCATAGTGCCCTTCGGTATTGGGATAGGACCCGAGTCCGTAATATCCTGAGATAGTCGAACTGATCTTTACTTTTTCCAGCACCTGAGCATCAATATTCGCTCTGATATTAAACCGCTGGTAATCGGAAGTAAGTATTATACCTTGCTGGTTTAAATACCCGCCAGAGAGAAGGTATTTTATTTTTTCGTTTCCACCACTTGCTGAAATCTGGTAATTTTGTACCGGTGCTACACGGAATATAACATCTTGCCAGTCGGTATTGGTAGTAATTGAAGATGGGTTTCGAAACCCTGTCGGAGCCCTCTGGGAACCACGCCTGATTTCATCAGGGTCATTGGGGCTTCCGCCTGTCGAATAAACCCATGCTGCATCCCTGCCTTCAACTACGTATTCCATATACTCCTGTGCATCCATTAACTCTATCTTATGTGCGACCTCCTGAACACCATAAGAAATATCGACATTAATCTGCGATTTTGTAGAGCTTCCCCGTTTGGTGGTAATGATAACTACCCCATTGGCTCCCCTTGAACCATAAATGGCAGTAGCAGAAGCATCTTTTAATATTTCAATCGATTCAATATCTGAAGGGTTGATTGCTGCTAACGGATTGATACGGTCAACCGTGTTGTTCGACATACTGCTCGAAGAGTATGTGTTTCCTCCCATACTTCTTGTATTGGAACTGCCATCACGAATGTCAATAGGAAAACCATCGATAACATATAAGGGCTGGTTACCTCCGGTGATAGAACTTATCCCTCTCACAAGTATATTTACATTTCCTCCCGGAGCCCCTGTCGTTTGTGAAATATGGACTCCTGCCACTCTCCCCTGGAGCATTTTATCGAATGTGGCAACAGACGGCTGGAGCATCTCATCGCCAGAAACCCTCGATATAGAACCTGTGATGTCTTTCTTTCTCTGGGTTCCATAGCCTACAACAATCACCTCATCTAAACTTTTTACATCATCTTCCAGAGTAACGTTAATAGTTGACTGGGCGTTTACTGTAATTTTCTGAGATTGAAAACCAATAAAAGAAAATACCAGGACGGCTTCTCTATTCTGTATTTCAATAGAATAGTTTCCATTTAAGTCGGTAATAACTCCCTTGGTTGTTCCTTTAATAATCACATTTACTCCAGGTAGCGAAATACCATCAGTACCTAAAACTTTACCTTTTATCGTGATTGGTTGATTTGAAACAACCACATGAGTGGATGCCTCAGTAAACAAGGCAGTCCCAAAACAAAACATAAAAAACAATATGGGAAGTAATTTTCCATATAAGCGTTTGTTTTTCATTTTAAAGTTTTTACAAGATTTCTCCATAGTTATTAATTTTAAAGTTAAAAAAATGATTAATTCGGATTGACTATTACAGACTCAAGATTTAAATAGTCTGCAATCTTTTTTATTGTTCCTGCATGATGTCCAATTCCTATCGCAAAATGGTGGGTAGGGCCTTCGCTAATCCATCGTTTAAGGAAAGTTTTGATTTCTGGTTTAAAAAATCCACGGGTATTTGTATTCCCGGTTGGGGGGATAGGTCCTTTAACAGATTCCCCTTCTGCAATTACAAATTTAAATTTTCCGTCATAAGTAGAGTTAATGGAAAGCATAGTAATAGGTCCCTCTTTTATTTTGAACTCCACTCCTGCGCCATGCCCGGGTTTTCCGTGATATTTCTTTAAACTTCGTAATACTGGCTTTCCTTCTGCACTCGAAATATTATGAGGGCCATCATGTCCAACAAGTACAAACCCTTCATTAAAGTCAACCGGGTGAAATTCAGCGAAACTACCTCCAATCCCAAGCCTGTCCATAATTAAGAGTGCAATTAGTGTCTTTAAGTCCGATTCTCCGCACATGGGAAAATGGTTTGATGTAAGCAGCGAATTTCCAACGGCTAAATTTGACATAACTTCCCTTGTTTTACTGCATTCTGCTCCATCATAATAATATGCCAGACCCATAATTCCCCTTTCAGCTACGAATTGTTGCAAAGCAACATTTACTTTAGCCGCCGTACGCAAATCGTCAGTTTGCAGTTTTTGGGAAATAGGATCAGAAACCGGGTCGGGAGTATCAAAAAAGTCAAGGATCAAGTCCTCAGACTCTTTAATCTCCGCTTCAGTTACTTTTTCATAGCACGAAACAATTTCGTTTGCTTCGCATTCAACAACATGGCAGCCAAAAGCCGAGGTAAGCATAGTTGCATCGGTGTGCATATCGAGCATTGCATTAATCGGGTGGCCGATGTGCCCGAGTTGTGCATTCTTTAAATCGTGCAGAACTTTCGCAATATTACAGTATTCGTCCAGTTGTTTATCTACCTCCGGATCGTCATGTAGCGTACCTATAATTATATCCGGGACTTTTTTCCCCATACGGACAGCCACTCCTGCAAATTCAGGCAATGCACAAATATCATCGTTTGCCAACTGCATGTATGTAGATGCTTGTGAGTAGTCCAGTGCTTTGCGGGGCTGAAGAGCAACCATTACAATTGGGATCGAAATTGTTTTGATAATAATTCCAAATGTGCCCGACGTGGCATACGTTAACATGTTGCAGAAAATCAAGTCGAGATTTGCTGCTTCAAGTTCTTTAACTATTTCGTAAGCTTTTTGGGGATTGTCAACCATGCCAAAATCGATGATGGTTGCTTCTTTGTCAGGAATCTTGTTGATAATAGTTTCCTGCTTTTTTATAAGTTCTTCTAATAATCCAGGGAATTGCCCCCAATATTTGTCGTAACCTACACCAAATACTCCAATTCTGGGAGATCCCTTTTTTACATTTAGTTGCATATTATAAATGTTTTATATTTTTAAATAACGCTAATATTATTTGTTCTTTACGCACTAAGCTGAAATTTTTAAAATGTTTCATTACGCTTATTTTTAAGTTATTATGCACGATTTAAGCGTATGCCTTTAGTAATTTTATCCTTGGGATTAATACAATAAAAGCCACAAATGCGACCATGTACATTGATCCGGCATACAACCACATTGGATCGTAGGAGTACTTGGTAACAATGAGACCGATAACGGGATTTATAAGCAGGGCAGAGAGAGCCCCGGCAGTGCCTGAAAATCCAATAACGGTTGATGTAACAGATTTTCCAAACATGTCGCTAATGGAGGTAATGTAATTTGTAATCCACAGGCCATGCGCAAAGAAAACCACTGCCATTATTAGTATTACAAGTTCAACCGAAGGAACATATTTTATTAGTAATGCCGGTATTGTAAGGAGTGCCGCAACTCCCATAACCAGTTTTCTGGCGTAGTTAAGACTACCTGTTTTTTTAAGCAGACCGTCCGAAATCCAACCTCCCAGCATATTGGAAACTCCTAATGCCAAAAAGGGTATCCAGAATAATTTTCCAATCTGAACGATATCCAATCCCCTGGCTTCGTTTAGATATTTGGGTATCCAAAACATATAAAAATAAAAGATGGGGTCGAGCAGGAATCGAATCAGGATAAAAACCCAAACTTCCTTTTTTTTAAGTACATCCAAAAGGTTTGTCCGAGGTTTTTGCTGAATCTTTTCGTCCTCTTTTCTGTTTTCTGTAATCGTTTTGAAGGCTTTATTTTTAAAAAGTAAAAGCCATAATATAACCCATAAAAATCCAAAAAGAGCCGTTATTGAAAATACACCTCTCCAACCTGTAATATTGATTAAATAAACGCAAAGGGGCGGGGCAACAACCGCACCGAGAGCAGCGCCTCCAATTGCAATTCCATTGGCAAGTGCTTGTCTCTGTTTTGGCACCCATTCAACTACGGCTTTTATAACTCCGGGGAAAGCGCCTCCTTCGCCAACGCCAAGAAAAAACCGGAACATTCCGAATTGAAAAGCATTATTTGCAAAGCTATGCAGTAATGTAGCTATCGACCATATTCCAACTGAAAAAGCCAGTCCAAGGCGACTTCCATAGCGGTCGATAAGAATTCCACCAACTGTAAACATTATGGCGTAGCTAATTAAAAAACCGGTGTTAATAAATCCGTATTCAATATCAGAAATCAAAAAATCTTCCTTGATTCTGATAATGGATATAGATAGTACTTGCCGATCTAAAAAGCTCAATGCTGTGGCAAAAAAAGCCATTGCAACAAGCAACCAGGGAATCCAATTTGTATTTTTATTCTTTTTCAAGTTAACGCACTAAGTAATTAGGTGTGCAAATATAATCAGGAATATTTAGTTTGCAAATTATTGCTTATGTTTTTTATTCTGCTTACTTTAATTATTTTTGAGCCATGAATTTAAAAAGTCCCAAGTATATTCAAATTAGTGAAGAGATAATTAGTAGAATTACTTCAGGTGAATTGCAACCAGGTGATAAAATCCCCTCTGAAAATGAATTAATAAAAACATACAAAATAAGCAATACAACTGCCAGAAAGAGTTTACAAGAGATTGAATTAAAAGGTTGGGGAACCCGAATAAAAGGGAGAGGCACTTTTGTTTTAAATACAACTGAGGATAAACACCTGACAAGAACGTTGGGATCTATATTTACTACCCGCTCAGGATTTGATGCAAACCTTATTAAAGAAGGTTTTGTTCCTAAAAATATAATTTTGGAAAAATCAATCTTAGATACTGGTATTTCAATCGAAATAAATGGGCATTTTTATATTATTGAGGGACCTGTTGTAAAAATCCATCGTTTACGTTATGCCAACGATGTTTTAATGAAAGATGAGACGAGGTATATTTCATTGAAAATTTGCCCTAAAATAAATATGCTGGAGACAAGCAAGGCATATTTTTCAATTTACGAAGAGAAGTACAAGCTGAAGATTGTGGATATGAAACAAACTTTAAGCGCAGTTATTTTTACTCAAAAAACCGTTGATAATTATTTTGAATCGCCAGTTCCATTGCCTGTTTTTTTATTGGACAGTGCTATTTTTATTTCAACGGGGAAAGTTGTTGAAATAGAAAAGTCGTACTATCGGGGAGACAAATATAAATTTTTGATTATCGCAAAACCAGAGATTTTCAACCCATAAATTCATATCTCCCCTCAATGCAATTATTGATATTTTTTTATTAATATTTCTTCAATACTTGAAATCACTTCGCATACATTTTCCTTCGGAAGATTCCTTTGGTGAATACCAAAGCAGATACCTAAACAGAAACTCCAACTCCCATTAAAACAACGTTCTACGTAATTCTGTCATTGGTAGAGTCCACCCAATTTTTTATTGAGTATAATGAGGCAATGACCATAAATCATTTTTTGGAGAAAACTCATTCATAAAAAATCAAAAAGAAATTACTGGTCAATACGATTCAATTTTCTTGTTCATAACATTTAGTGGTTCAGGAAGCCAAACTCTATATCGGGTATTCGAATTCCAGGTATTTCCTGCCGAACCAAAATCACAAAAATGGATCTGTGTTGGTTCGTCGGATGTAGCGATTCCTGTTCCCAACTTTAACGGGGCGGTAAAAGACAACCAGGTTTCTTCAGGTTTGTTATCAGAAACCTGAAGTTCAACAATATTATTTTTGTTTTGAATTAAAACTGCTTCATCAACAAAACCATCTTCGAAGCGCGAATCACGGGCTAAAACAATCGGCCCTCTCAATATTGCAGCATATCCATTCAATTCAACCAAACGCCCGCGAAGGTCGAGTTGCAATTCAATTTTGTCCCCTTTCTTCCACAATCGTGTTATTTTCGCATAAGCACCCGGTAAAAGACCTTCTATTTTTTCCCCATTTATCAGAATGGAATTTTGGGTACCCCAACCCGGAATACGCAGTGCAATGGTAAATCTTTCAGGTTTTTCCGGGAACACGTTTAATTGGATTTTATCATCTTCAGGATAATTTGTCTTTTGCTCAAGAACTATTTCATTGTTCGGTGAAAGTGAAAAAGTAGCCGAAAAATCGGAATATAAATTTATATAAACTTCACCGGGAGATTTCATAAGCGCGTATCGAGGAATCATCATGTAGCCACGCGGGCCGTTTGCCACGCAGCAGTTTATATCCATTCCACACTGGTGAGAAGAATCTCCACGATTCCCTTCCAATGGGCTGTACATCGCAATTTCTGATCCATCGTATTTTGTAGAGGCCATTAAAGCATTGTAGTACGTATTCTCGATATAATTTGCGTATTCCGGTTTGCCAGTTACACAAAGCAGATCGTAATTTAGTTTCATCCAGGTAGTCATTACACAAGTTTCCATTGTGTGAAAGGTTGGGATGGTTTGCTTTTCTTTTCCGTGGTAAAAACATTCAAATGAAGTTCCTGATCCGGTAATATTAATCTCTTCATCAATTATATCCTGAACTGTCATTTCCACAGCCTTTAAATAATCGGGCTCTCGTGACACCTTGTATAATTCTAAAAGCCCGTTATAACACGACATCATTTCGTAGGCCTTTTGCCCATTTTCGGGTGAGAACCATTTTTTGGGATGGGGGAAACGATCGGCAACATGAATGCCCGCGAGTGCCTTTGTAATTAGTTGCGGTCCATCGGGGGTTTCCCATTGTCCTACAATGTATTTGGCAAAATCGAAATATCTCTCATCGTTCGTTTTATTGTAGAGCAACATTATGGGTTCGAGCACCGAACTACTTGCCATGCCGTGATAATTCCCGGTTTCGACGATATTTACTTTACCTGGCCCGACCTGCGAAAGCAGATAATCTGCCGATTTTACTACAGCTTCTAATGCCGCCTTATCATTAGTAATATCGTGATAACGGAGCAAGCCCAACAACACATATTTTCTGCCCCAGATATCCCAATTTGTCAGTTGGTTTTTAAGCGGATAATTACCAATATATCCGTTTGGAAGTTGGGTTTCAATGATTCTGCTTACCGACTTGCCCATGTTTTCCATTAGTTGAGCATCGTGCGTATATTCCCAGGCGGCAACTGCCCCGAGCATCCATTTCCCCCAGAATTCCATTTGCCACAAGTGGGTTTCGTTTTTGTGCCGGAATGGCTCTACGAGATAATCATAATCTTGTGCTTTAACCCTATTGTTAATTATCATATCTGTTCTATTCCCCACATAACCACCAAGTTTTAACTGGTTTTGGGGGATACTGCTTAATTTATCAGGAACAGGCTGGCCAATTGCCATGGCAGGAATGTAAATGAGAAGTATGGTTAAAAAGTTTAAAAGATTTCTATGTAAGTTCATGTTCATTTCAAAAAAAATTAAATTTAATGTTTACTGGATTCCCGGTTTTCCCAACCACTTTTGCCTTCATCTATAAATATTTCGTTAACTGTTCTGGAAACCCGTTCGTCAACTTCTTCAACCAAACGTATCCTCAAAGGATTCTTCAAACGTTTCTGCCAATAAAAAATCGGGTTAAAAGGTTTATCCCCTTTGTCGGTTTCGTAGGTAAGATATGCCCATTTTTCGGCGAAAAAATTACCTTCCAATGCGGGAATAACCTGTTGCATGTTCGAAGCCAAAAAACTTAAAGATAAAGCGCGCGCCCAGTAAATCCAAGGGCCAGCGGTTATATACATGTACGGGTTCAGCAATCGTGGACGCGATTCTAAACCTGCATTTGAATAATTTAATTGAATGCCGCAAAACCCGATCCCTGTTTTCTCGTTGTAAAAAGTAATCCACGGAACATCATCTTCCATAAACAGGTCGGCAAGGTCGGGCATTTCTGCAACATTGTATATAATTATGCTATCGCGGATGGCATCGTACCAGGCAGCATGTGTCATCAGTTCGCGTTTAAAAACAATTTCGCCATTTCGCAGGGCGATGCAATCCACTCTTTTATTAATCCTCATTGAAGTAGAACTGATAAAATAGGGTAAGCCCGGGTAAAATTCATAACGAACAGAGGCATCAACTTCGGGGACCTCCCTTAAATTACCCCACATTTCGGCGATAGAAATTACCGGGCCTGCCATAAATTTTACATTTTTTGGGGGTTTCCAGTCAGCGGTGTGTGTCCAAGGTGTAGGAGGTACATAAATTCCTGGATTCCAATGAATGGCACCATTGGTTTCCATCCGGTGAAACAGTGGGTTATTCGGTTTGCTTTTTAATGTTATTTGATCTAAATGTCCTGAATTGGGGTGTAGCACAATAGAATATTTGTTATTGTCTATTCTTAAACCCGGAGCTTCTCCCTGTACCCGGAGGTCTGTTTCGTACATTTTGGCAAGAGCATTTTCATTGTTGTAATAAATTAAAAATACTTTGCTCGATTTCGCCGGAACATCAGCAAGAAATGCCACGCGGGCAGTAACTGTAGGCATCCAAAAAGGAATTTCGCGGGTAGGGTTCCCATTTGCATCCGGGTCAAGATCGTCTTCTTTCATAAATTTCTTAATGTCGTAAACCTGGCTCGGCACTTCGGTCAACTCGTGTGTTGCCGGATCAACAGATACAACCCTGATTTCCCGTTTAAGATGTTCTGCTTCGTCGGGGTAGAAAGGGAGCAAAACTTCTACCGGGTCCGATTTTCGATCCAGGCCTGCCGTCTCCGACAAAACGATTGATTTATAATTTTTCCATTCTTTGTCAAACACTGCAACTTCGTTGGGTGCTGTTAAGGTTTTTGTTGCAGTTAAATACGTATCGTCTTTTGAAGCATGAATATTTTTCTTCACCCTTACTTTTATTGTAATATTATAATCTTTTCCCGGCTCCCATTTAAACCAACCTACAAGATGCGGATTTTTATATAGCGTACCATCTTGCGACAAACCGTACCCTGAAGGTGGGCGGTGACTTATTGCAGGCTTGCTCATGTCTGTAATTTCATTTTCCTTGTGCAGGTCGGTAAAACGTAATACTTTATCGTTCACTGCAGTTTCAACTTCAATTATTGAAGCCTTTGGCAATTCAATTTCAGCAATAAAATGGTAAAATGGGATTGCGGGACAAGGGAATCCCAATTCAAATTTATGGACTTTCAATTCTGGCTCTTTCTCCCCTTTTCCAAAACTTATTGTAGTGATGAATAAAAAGAATAGAATTGTAAATGAATACGATAAGTTCCTTTTCATAATTATAATTTTTAGATTTATGAGTGTTATTTATTTTGAATTATTTTATTTTGTTGTAATCAAATTCATTTCTCTCAAAACGTTCACCCCATTTTCCCAGGGGCCGCCAGCTCCCCATAAATAGTATGTAAAATACATGGTACTTTTCTGAAATATGGGAATCCAGGGTTGAAATTCGCCATAAAAATAATGTGAACTATGATTTCCGGGTTCATTTAAAAACATGTGCAAAAACAAGAGTTGGTTTACAGGATATGCACCAACAAACGAGATATCCTGCTTTGTGTCGTAGCCTGCATTCCAGCCCTCTTTCAAATGAAATATCATTCCATATCTTTTTTCGGGCCGCATGCGGTATTCGTGCAGGCCATCTAATTCAGGGACGGTAAAAACGTCTTCTGTCCAGTGCCTGTCTCCAAGCGCAAGCATTGGTTGCGGTCCCAATATGTTGGCTTCGGGATTTTTGAAAGTTAATGCAAACCGTACTTCTAACAAGGGTGAATCGCCATAAAGTGTAAACGTTTTTTCCAAACGGTTGCCAAAATAATCTGTCCACATTTTTACCCGAACAAAATCACCCTCTGATTTTACAATCTCCGCATTATAAACCTGATGATTTTCCATGCTTCCCTGCCCAAGAAAATCTTCGAACCCTCCGTAAGGATAAAATCCTCTTTCCCTGAATGGCTCTTTGTCGTCACCGGTTTTATTCGGCCATAATTTAAATAGTACATTATCGTTCCTGCTTTTTACAATATACTCAATAATCCTGGCTCCGGTGGATAGGAGCGTAATTTGCACACTGTCGTTTTCCAGTCGATATTCATCTATTCCATCGTTGTTTAAATCAACCCTGCGAGCAGTGGGTTCGCCTTCGGCTTTTCCAACACCCAATTGCGAGATATTTTCAATCCCCAAAGCAGAAACTTTTATCTTATAATTTCCGGCTGGCAATACCAAATCAAAGTGCATATTCTTAAAAGTGCCTGTTTCTGTACTACACGACTGGCTTGTTTCGTAAACTACTTTTTTTAAATTATCAGTTTCAACAACCTGAATTTTTACTGGAAAAGAGGATTCGGCTGTGAAATTATGAATGGTTAGCGGGTAGCTAATTTTTGGTGCGTGTGCGTATAAAAGTCGGTGCACAGAAATTGCTGGAGGTAAATCCAGCATGGTTAGTGTACTTTTCTTTTTTCCGTTCCATTTAAAATGAACGGCAAGCGGATTGGTATTGTTCATCGCACCCGATGTCGGCAATAAAGAAAAATGAAGTATTTTGGTAATCCCTTTCTGGAGATCAATTGATATAGATTTTTTAGCTTTAATATCCAAATTTGGCGGCAGGGTTAATTCCAAAGTTCCTGAAACTGAATGTGAATATGTATTTGTAATTTTTACCTGCAAATCATAGCCATCGACAAGTGCTTGCAGATTAATACGATCGCCAAAATATTCTTCAAGATACATTCTGTCTAACAAAAGCATTTGCAGGGTATTGCGAAACAAAGCTGGCCCCAACATTTTGCCTTTTTCTAAAACACCTACCTCCCGCCGATCGAGGATTGCCTCCCACATATTTTCACGAGTAAGCTGTTTTCCTTTATCAAGAAACAGAACCATTCCGGATGTTGCATTTTCATCGAGTTTACCTGTTTTCAAAACAAATGGTACATTCTCTTTATCTATTTGTTCTTTGTTTCCCTCGGTGGCAAAATAACCATCGTAGTGGTACGGATCAGCTTTTGTATCCCACACATTCCTGAACACAAAACCATCTTTTTTATGTGCATAATTTACCCACGATTCTTTGGTGTACATAAGCCGATCCTGAAATCCGTCATAATTGCTGCAACCGAAAATGGGAGAAAAGCCGACATCGGTTACAATCGGCAATTTTACTTCATCCAACCATTTATCGAGTTCGTCTTTGGCTAAAAAATCCATGTATCCGCTAAAAACAAACCAACTATTACCTTCGTTCATACCTGCTCCAATAACTTCGAGCGGATGCCCTTTTGCACAAGTTACACTTTTAAGCAGGGTCTCAGCACCAAACCAACCTTTATAAAAATTGTATTTCTGAATTACGTTTTCCGTGTTTTTTATCAGTTGTTTAAACCGTTCTCTGGTTTTGGCATCAGCCGAACTTACAACAAACAGTTTTTTATTATTCTTTTGAAGAAAAAAGGCATCAATTCTTTTTAAATCTTTTGAATTGTATTGATAACTTTTTAGTTTCTCCGGCCAAATATCATTTCTATGCAGATCTTTTGTGAGTTCTTTTCCAAGTAATGATTTGGGATCGACAAAAACAAGAACATTTTCTGTTTCGAGGGACTTTACCAGTTCTGCTTTATCGGGCAGTTCTAATATCTGATAATCGGATGAAGTTAAGTTCCAGAAAAAACCTTCCTGCATATTTAATCCGGGAATTCCCATGTCTTCTGCAATGTCAACCTTGCTTTGGATAATGGAATATTCCACATTGTCAATCGACATTTTAAAAAGGGTGCCGTTTCGAACCCACTTTTGATACGAATTGTGCCAATGATTTGTATAACCATTAAATTGAAATTCAGTGATTACAGGATTTTGTTTGGAAGTGCCGGAATCCCGATACTCAAAATCGTCTAACGTTTGTGCAGAGACCAAAGATCCCAAAAACATTAAAAATAGGAATATGGATATAAGATTGATATTTAAAAACATTTATTGCTATTTAGTCTTTGCAAGAAAACGCCAAATACTGCGTTACTCTCGTTTTGAAAACAGTTATTTGCAAAAGCAAACTCCTTGATTTTCAAAACTTCGAAAGCCTTGTCTTTGACGTTTTCTTATCAAAGACTTGAAAAAGTAGAGTTTTCTTGCAGGCACTAAGTAGTGAGAAAATTTAACTAAACGAAAGGTTCTAAATAACTCCCCCATTCTGACTTGTTCTTTTTCCCTTTCTCTTCATTAAAATTTTGAACCGTCCGCAGCTGACGAATGCTTAAAAATTGTAATTCGTTAAATAAAAAAATAACATCGTAATCTTTGAACAACTTATTTTAAACTTTTCACTAAGAGCCTGTTCAAAAATAACCTATACATTTTGACTCGTTCTTTCGCCTATTTTCTTCGTTATAAAAGCATTAAATAAACTGTGGCTATTCGCAGCTTTTATGCCTTGAAAATAAACAAAATTACTTCGTCAATTCTGTAAACTTTATTCCTGAACAGACCCTAAAAGGTAAAATCGGAATAAAAAAACAAGTAGAAAACCAACGTTAGAATTAAAAATAACATAATTAGCCTTCTATTTTGGGATTTACGGGCTTCGGGCGAGGACTTTACCCATCCACCCGTTTTTCTAAATTGTCCCGTAATATTGGGCTGAAATGGCTTTCCGTCATCCACCTTTTCCTCAACAATTCCCAATTCTTTTTTTATTCTTTTCTCCCGATCGTCACGTTCCTCTTTGTCCTGATCATAAAACCGCGGCCTAAAGCCAAACTGCTTTGACGCAGGAATATGAAAAAATTTACCTATCATTTTTATTCCTTTTTTCTGTTACAAAGATAACTATTATTCTATAAATTTAGTTGCTCTTTAATTTTGCAGCCATTCAACTAATAAACTGTAAAAAAGCAAAAACATTTTTTAAAACATGAAAAATAAGTTTTTAAAAATTAAATAAATTTATTTCTTTGTAAAATACTACAACAAGGTAGTATTTAATGAATTTAAGTAAAACATCAAAATACGCATTCCGGATACTGGGGCACATGGCAAAAGATGAACATGCCCTGTATTCGGCACAGCAACTGCATAAAGACATTTATGTACCAGAAAGATATTTACGACGATTGCTTACCGATTTATCGAAACACGGATTTATAAAAAGTATTCAGGGGCGACATGGTGGATTTACTTTTGCCTGCGATACATCAACAATAACTCTGTTGCAAATTGTTGAAGCAATTGATGGACAGGGTTCTATTAACGAATGTATTTTAGGTTACGATATATGCGTATTTAACCACTCATGCCCAATGCATGATGTTTGGGAAGAGACAAAATTGAAAATTATTGAGACATTATCGAAGACATCGTTAAAAGATATTCATTACAAAATACTGGAAGATCTTTGAAATTTAAAAATATATAATTGTCACATTTATAAATTATTCACTAACTAAAAAGTAAAATTATGGTTGATTCGACGGTTGTTCTTGCTGGACAAACACTCGCGTACACTTTTTACACATCGGTTATCATGTTATTGATGCTGTGGTTTGGTATAAAAGTTACGTCGAAAGGAAAAAGCACTAAAGTAAAACCAAGTGTGTTTTATGCGTTTGTAATCTTTTTAACTGTGTTGGGAGTTTCCCTTCATATTGTTACGTTAAACACAATCCCCTGGACAAAACTTGATGTGAACATGAAAAACATTGTTCCTGACCGCACTTTTGAAATTACGGTTGAAAATCACGAGTTTAAATTGCCATCTAAAACATTGAGAATGGAAGTGGGTGAAATTGTGATGTTCAGTGTTGAATCAAAGGATTTGACTTATGGATTTGGGTTATTCAGAAAAGACAACACGATGGTAATGCAAATGCAGGTAGTTCCCGGCCACAGAAACGATATTATTTGGAGGTTTGAAAAACCGGGGGTTTACACCATTCGGTCAACTGAATATTCAGGTCCCAAAGGAATTAATATGATAGTGAAGGATGCAGTTGAAGTTGTCGAAAAAATATAAATTATTTGTAAACCTAAAAAAGAAAAAATCATGAGTTTTATACAAACATTAATTTCAGGCGAGCAAAAATTATTTAAGTCTGACAGCCTCACACAAATGCAAAAAATCACTCTCCGTTTTGTTGTAATGGGGTTGGTTTACTACGGGTTTGTTGTTATCGAAGGAATGATAATGCGAATCTACCAGGTTCAGGTAATTGCAGCAATTGGAGCTGACCAGTACTTTGCAATTTTAACTGCTCACCCTCTTGTGGGAATATTTGGTTCTACCTATTTAATTGTTTTTGGGGCATTTCTGTTCCTCGTACCGTTTTTAATGAAAAAACCAATTTGGAGTATTAAACTTGCCAACTGGACTTTTCTGTTAATCGCCATCGGAACTTTCACTTTCTGGGCAGCCGGATTTATCTCACATTATGCACCACTTTACACCTTGTATTGGCCACTACCTGCCGATTTCACACAATTTAGTGCAATTGGTGGAGCCGTATTTATTACAGGTATTGCACTGGTAATGGTTGGAGCTGTATTTTTTGTCATCAATATTTTCAAAACTATAATGTACACTCCCGAAGGTTGGGATAAACAACCCGCTGGCAAACTTTTAAAATCGGCACTCGGAATCGATGGTTTTACCAATATGTTCGCAAAAAAAGAGAAGAAGCATCTTGTTTCGTTGCCGGTTGCAGCTATTGCCCGTGGAACAGTTGATGTTGCATTAAATGCCGCAATTATACTTTTTACCGGAGTTTTAATATTGGTTTACATGGTTGCAGAGATTTTTGGACATAGCCTGGAAAAAACTGCAGTTGATGCCTTACTTTATAAAAACTGGTTTTGGTGGGGACTCGATTTAATTGCCGACGGACTGGTTCTGGTATTTGTTGCCGGTACCTGGTATTTACTTGCCACATTAATTACCGGTAAAAAACTGTTTATGCAAAATATTGCCCGAGCCGCACTTTTGGTAGAGTTAATTGTTTCGTGGACCGTTTGGTCGCACCACTTGTTGGCTGACCAATCGCAACCTGTTTTTTTAAAAATTGTTTCGGGCGAATTAGTTACAGCTTTCGAATTGATTACCCAAGGTCTGGCTTTCTTTATCGTTTTAGTAACACTTTGGAGTGCCCGACCACTAAAAATGACACCTCCATTAAAATTTTTATTAGGAGGTTTATTAGGATTTGCTCTTGCCGTGCCTGCCGGAATTATGCAAGCCGACATGGGGCTAAACCGGGTTTTACACAACACGCAGTGGATTATTGGGCCTCACGTTCACGTGGCAATTCTTATCGGGTTAACGATGACATTGTACTCTGCCATCTACTTTTTGTTCCCAATTCTTACCAACGGTGCAAAATTATATAGCAATAAATTAACCAATTTTCATTTCTGGACTCACCTGATTGGAGGAATTGGAATGGGAGCATTTATGGGAATGGCAGGATTAAAAGGAATGTTGCGCCGTACGATTTATTTTGATGGAGAATATAGTTTATACATGATTTTAGCTGCTATTTGCGGAGCTCTTCTATTAATTGCATTCCTTGCTTTCTTCTACAATATTGTAATGAGTGTTGGATTAAAAGGAGTACTTGGAATTTTCACCGGGGCCAAAGTAAAAAATAAAGATTTGGTTCCAGCGGCTGTCACTGAATAAAATTTTAAATCTATAATAATTATTTTTGCCCCGATAAACTTAAAGTTTATCGGGGCAATTTTTTTCTGGAACTAAGGAATTGCCAATAAAAACATAACGTGGGTATCGGACATTGAACGCGCACAACAAATAAGTGGCAGGTTTTATGAAAAAAAGTGGGACAAAGTTTTTGATAATTTTGCCGAAAGGGTGAATTTTGGTAGAAAGTTACATGGCTTGTGTCAGGGAGGAACTGTCCCCGATAAAAAATATTTCTGGAACCAAGGGTTCCGAATCAAGTTTACACTTGATAAAAATTCATTAAAAATGTATGACAAGACAAGTGTCTTGCGTGTAGGAACAACCATTAACAATCCTAATGCTTTTAAGGCCCGAAACCCAAACAAATCAGCAAAAAAGAAATGGGTGCAAATGGGCAAAGCTATATCAAACCTGTATCGCTATGCAGAAGTGGGCAAAGCATATAATTTAGGTTACCTTAACAGTAACATCAGTAGATAGGGATAATACCATGGATAAAAAAAATAGAAAAACTGTGCAATAGTGTAGAAACCAAACTGTCAATAAAAAGCAGTTCCAATCCACACAGGTATTCCGGGTTTAATTTATTGAGCGAATTTTCATGTACAGTTTTTCATGCAGTATTAAATGAAGTATGGAAAATAAGGGGTTTCTCAAACAGAAACTTACGCCTCATACTATTGGAACAAAAAGCACTTTCTCTGGAATTTCCGTTGAACATGAAAAAACCCAGTGGGAAAGTAACTCGGCCAATTGCAAAATTAAGGATCCATAAGTTAGTTTCGAAACTGCCAAATACATGCAAATATAGGGTGGCAAAAACAGGTGGAGAAGTATCGGCAAGGATATTATTATTCAAAAAGTTAGACTTAAAGTTTTGCTAAAAAAACAAAGTTTTAAGATGTAACAGCATAAAATTATCCTATTCCGAAGTCAAACTGCTTTGAATAAAGAAAATGCTCGATTTTCGTTTCTCAAAATAGCTAAGGAGCTGTAAATTAATAAACACTTGTTTTATGCGTAGATATTTTGTTTTCTATCGAGTTGAAAAATCTGTAAATAGTGGTTCTATTAAAAGAATTTTTCAAAGAAGATAAAAAGCAAGAGAACAAGTAGAAAACGAGTGGTTATTTGTTTACAACTCCTAAGGGTTTATGAAGAAATAACATGACTGGAATTGACGAAGTTATTTTGTGCGATAATAAGGCAAAAAACGTAGTTATAGTCACAGCGAGGCTTTTTAACAAAGTTAGCGTGCAAAAGAACGAGTTAAAACGGTTAGGTTATTTCATTACAATCCCTAAGGCAATTTCTGCGGGCCTCAACTCTGCACTTCCCTTTATTCTTTGTATTTTGACTTCTCATAACGAAAATCCAAGAATAATACGGTTATAAAAGGAGAGGAAAATAGAAACGATTTATATCGGATATTTGGGTTAATCTTTGACAATAAAGAAAATTCTTAAAGTTGACTATTTCCGTGGCAGAGCCAAGGGATACCTGCATAGGCAGGCAGGTTACGCCAACTTTATTCCCCCTGAATTTCAAGGGAGAATATATGGAACCCCGTGGCAGAGCCACGAGGAATTATTTGATTAAACCTCTTTCTTTTTGAAATATTCCAGTTGACCGGTTAATGCAATATCTCTAACTTTTTCAATTAAATTCATTTTTTGATCTTCCGTAAGTTTCGAAAACGAACGTGCGAGCGCAACCTTTTCGCGCATAAACGTTGCATTTTCGTTTCCCGAAATTAAAACAGAAACAGGTAAGGACCACACAAAATGCATCGCTTCTTTTATGCTCAGATAATTAGGAATAAGCGGGTCGTCAGAAGACCAGTGTGCCTTTTCTTTTTTTGCAAAAAAGCGACCATCAGCGAGTGATTTTATGGCAAGGATACCCATGTTTCGATCAAGTGCTTTTGGAATTACATTTTCAGTAAAACTAAAATACGAAGGGTCAAGCACATTAACCGGCATTAAAACAGTGTCAAAAATATTGCTCTCCTTAGTCCGTTCTAACATTCGGGTATGAGCAAACGGATTTTGATGCCCGGTAAACCCCAGGTATTTTACTTTCCCTTCTTCTTTTGCTTTTAAAAGTACCTCTAAAACTCCCTCTTTTATCCGGCTATCCACATCTTCTGGGGTTGTAATTGAGTGCACCTGGAACAAATCAATTTGATCAACTTTTAATCTTCGCAACGAACCTTCTAAATGTTCCTGTACCGTTTTGGCATCTTTCCCGGTTGATTTGCTCATCAGGAAAATTAGGTCGCGGTATTTTGGCGTTAAAAATTTTCCATATCGTTCTTCGCTGGTTCCTTTGGAATAACTTTCTGCGGTGTCGAAAAAACGCACCCCACCTTCTAAGGCTGCTTCAATCACTTCTTGTGCATCTCGTTCGGTTGTCCAGCCAACATGATAACCACCAGTTCCCAGCATAGTTACATATTCCCCGGTTCGTCCAAGTTTCCTTTTGGGCAAAACCTCTCCCAAGCGATCGGAATTTGACGCTGCCCCAAAAGTTGTATAACTTAATGAAAGCCCGGCAGTTGCTCCTGCCAGCGATTTTAAAAACGTTCTTCTGTCTGCCATAATAATTTGATTTTTAAAGTATCGTTAAAATTTATAATAGTGTTACTCTTATATCCGTATTTTTCGGTTTTGGTATTACTATTGAAATCAAAAGTGAAATACCTAAAACAAAAAAAGGAAATACCAACTTCAATTTTATAAAATTACAACGAGATTTTGAATTCATAACAACAAATTTTTATTATTCTATATTTACAACATAAACACCAGCATTTTATAAAAGTTTCCGTTCGAAAAATAAAAGTGAGGCCATATTTCCTTACCATCGACAATACTTAGGGTTTGTGATGAAATAACATGACTGGAATTGACGAAGTTAGCGTGCAAAAGAACGAGTTAAAATGCTTAGGTTATTTCATTACAATCCCTTAAGAAAGGAGGCTAAAACTGTTAACATACATTATTCATGAATTTTCGTTGTGAGAAGGCAAAATGCAGATTAAAGCCACCCGGTGAAAAGCACGCAAAAATGTTGAGTCGTCACATTGTGATCCATCGGGGAATTAGCTGTGCTGAACTTTGTTTTGCCACACCCTGCACAAATATCTTATAAATTCTCAATAAAATACCGGCTCACCTTTTCCATTAAATGAATACGATCTTTTCCGCGTACATTGTGTGGATGGGTAGGATATACAAAAAAATCAACCTGCTTATTTTGCTTCACACACTCGCGAATAAATTTCATACTGTGCTGCATTACAACAGTTTGATCCTGCACACCATGAATGAGCATCAACTTACCTTCGAGATTGGAGATATAATTGGTCATGTCCGCGTTTTCGTAACCCTCCGGATTTTCCTGTGGCATGTCCATGTAACGCTCGCCATACATAATTTCGTACAAACCCCAGTCAACAACAGGGCCACCGGCAACACCAACCTTAAATGTTTCGGGATGGCGCAACATTAAATTCAGTGTCATAAAACCGCCGTAACTCCAGCCGTGAACACCAATTCTGTCGGCATCCACAAACGGCAACGTTTTTAAATATTCAATCCCCTGCATTTGATCCTCGGTTTCCAGAACGCCCAACTGACGATGAATTGCCGTTTCAAAATCGCGGCCACGGTTGTTGGTTCCACGATTATCGAGCGTAAAAGCAATGTAACCCTGCGATGCCATATAATACTGCCACCAGCGCGCACTGTTGTGCCAACTTTTATTTACAAGTTGCGAATGTGGACCGCCGTAAACATAAACCACAAGCGGATATTTTTTATTCGGATCGAAATTTACCGGTTTAATTAAACGACCAAATAAATCGGTTTTCCCATCGACAGTTTTAAGTGTTACCAAAGTGTTTTCACCCAAATTATAGTTTTCAAGTGGGTCTTGCGCCGTTTGTAAATTGCGTACAAATTCCCCTTTTGTTGAAATCAAATCTGTTTTTTGTGGAACAGCAGTCGCATTCCATTTGTCGATAATAAAACCCGCCTGCGGACTTAATAAACCATTATGAATTCCCTCATCGGAAGTCAGCTTTTCAATTTTGCCTGTTTTAATTCCCACTTTATAAATATGGTTTTCAAGCGGGCTGTCTAATGTCCCTTCAATAAATACATGTTTTTCTTTTTCGTCGAAACCTAAAATGTGGGTAACTTCCCACTCCCCTTTTGTAATTTGCTGAACCAGTTTTCCCTTGGTATTGTATTTATAAATATGAAACCATCCATCTTTTCGGCTCAGGTAGTAAAACTCATTTATATTCACTTTTGAAAATTGAATAGGAAAAAGCGGCTCCACATATTTATCTGATTTCTCCTCAAACAATGTTTTTACTTTTTCGCCCGAAATTACATCGTAACAATTTAGGTGCATGTGGTTTTGTTCGCGGTTCAGTTCAGCGATATAAATATCTTTCTCGTTGGGGGACCAGGCAACATTTGTTAAATAATGATCAAGTGGTTCGCCTGTATTTAAGAAAATAGTCCCACCAGTTTTAATATTGAAAACGCCCAAAGTTACCTGATGGCTTTTCATCCCTGCCATTGGATATTTTACTGGTGTATATTCCGCCTCGCGGGCCATAAAATCAACGAGAGGGTAATCTTTTACCATCGACTCATCTTTCCGATAAAAAGCAATATAATTTCCTTTGGGTGAATTAAAAATACCCTTTGTAATACCAAATTCATTTCGGTGGACCGACTTTCCGTTTACAATCCCATTTCCACCATCGTTAGTGATTTGAGTAATTTTCCCGTTAGCAAAAGCAACAAATAAATCATCGTTTTTGGTAAAAGAGACAAACCTTCCAGCTCCATTAAAAACTGCATTCTCTGCATTTTCCGGCAAACTTATTTTGAATTTAATATTCTTTTCATCAATATTCAAAACAAAATATTCCAACCCTTTTTGAATGAGGATTTCGGATTCATTCAACCACAAATATTTTGGGAAAGCAGCTAATTCAAATTCTGTTATTTCTTTCAACTCCTTAACTGTTAAAACAGGTTCCTTGTTGGCATTTTTAACAGGTTCAGCCCAAAGCGTATTGTCCTCAACAAACGTAAATACATCATCGCTTTTCCACAAAACAGCTTTTAAAGTTGATGGTCGCAAATAAGTAAAACTACCTAAAATGGCATCTTCCAAACTCATCTGCTTTTGTTGGGCGAAAGCAATCTGACTTAGCAGGATAAAAAAGATTATTATTCTTTTCACAATTATAATTTTTCAAATTCGAGTTGCGAAAGTAGCATTTGTCATCACAGGAAAAAAGAATTTTAATCAGGAAAAACAATTACCAATTCCAGTGGTTGGAGAAATGCTTTGAAGCTTCCGATATACTCTGAAATATGAAATTAACTAACGCATAAAATTATAATATTTAACAGTTCATCATTCCGGTTCAATTAATTTCTTATATTTAAAACCAAATGAGGATACTTTTAACAGGTGTAACAGGTTATGTAGGCAAACGTTTGCTCCCCGTTCTTATCGAAAAAGGGCACGAAATAATTTGTTGTGTCAGGGAAAAAACACGACTTACAATTCACAAAAAATTACTTGCCCAGGTAGAAATTATTGAGATTGATTTTTTGAATACCCCCAACCTTGAAAACTTCCCAAAAGACATTGACGCTGCGTATTACCTCATTCATTCCATGACCACTTCGTCAGAAAAATTTGATTTACTTGAATCGATGGCAGCGAGAAATTTTAAAGCTTTTATGGAAGCAACTTCCGTAAAACAGGTTATTTATTTAAGTGGTATTTCAAACAAAAATGAACTTTCGAAACACCTCACTTCGCGAAAAAAAGTAGAGGGTATTTTGAAAAGCGACAACTATGCATTAACCGTTTTGCGCGCCGGTGTAATTGTTGGTTCGGGCAGTGCTTCATTTGAAATGATTCGGGATATCGTCGAAAAACTTCCAATTCTTATAACACCGAAATGGGTGCTCACCAAAGCTCAACCCATTGCCATTCGCGATATTATTACATATTTACGCCGTGTTCTTTTTCACGAACAGTGTTTAGATAGGATCTTCGACATTGGCGGGCCGGAGATTTTAACATACAAAGAGATGATGTTGCAGTATGCAAAAATCAGAAAACTTAAAAGAAGTTTATATACAACTCCATTAATTTCACCAAAAATTTCATCCTACTGGTTATTTTTTATCACATCCGTTTCGTACCAACTGGCAAAAAGTTTAGTAGAAAGCATGAAAACCGAGGTGATATGCGAAAATAACGATCTGGAGGAAATACTACAAGTTAAACCAATAACTTACGAACGAGCTATAAAAAATGCATTCATAAAAATTAAGCAGAATTTGGTTTTAAGCAGTTGGAAAGACTCGATAATTAGCAGCAGCCTGGGGCTTTCACTTTCCGATTTTATAGAAGTCCCTAATTTTGGATGTTATAAAAATGAAAAGCACATAAAAATAACCGACCCCTCGAAAGTAATACTTAACATTTGGACAATTGGCGGCAACAAGGGTTATTACTTCGCCAACTGGCTTTGGAAAGTAAGGGGATTTTTCGATATGCTTTTTGGTGGCGTTGGCTTAATCCGCGGCAGAACTTCTCCACGCGAAATCCACCCAGGCGATGCGCTTGATTTTTGGCGGGTTTTATACGCCAGCAGGGAAAAGAAACGACTTCTACTATTTGCTGAAATGAAGTTGCCCGGCGAAGCGTGGCTCGAATTTAAAATTGATGACAACAATGTTTTGCACCAAAATGCAACATTTCGCCCAAAAGGTATTTGGGGACGATTATATTGGGTTTTTACCATGCCTTTCCATTATTTTGTTTTTAATGGAATGATAAAAAATATTGCAAAGAAATAGTTCCTGCGCAATAGGTTTAAAGTATTGGTTATCAATAATCCCATGCTTTAGCTTGGGGGTAAATATTGTAAAAATCCGTAGTTTTGGCAATATTTTTTTTTGAACAAAAATAATGACAAAACAGGCTGACAACCAACGATTTAAATTTTATTTGTACTGCTGAGTAGTAACAAAAAATAACCCCTAAAACCTTTTAAAATAAAAGTTACATTTACAGAACAGAATAATTCTAATGAACAAAAAAAACCTAACAATTATTTTCCTCACAACTTTAATGGCAGTACTTGGTGTAGCAAGTATTACTCCTGCCTTTCCGTCTATTATCACACATTTTAATATTTCGCCAACGCAGGTTACTTTGTTGATTACAGTTTTTACATTGCCGGGAATATTTTTGGCTCCCGTTGTGGGAATTTTAGCCGACCGGATTGGAAGAAAAATTATTTTAATCCCTTCACTATTTTTATTTGGAATTGCCGGATTTGGATGTTTCTTCACCAACGATTGGGAAATTTTATTGGCATTACGATTTCTGCAGGGAATTGGAGCTGCTTCGCTGGGTTCGTTAAATATTACTTTAATTGGCGACCTTTTCTCCGGTGAAAGACGTGGCGAAGTAATGGGTTACAACGCTAGCATTCTAAGTATTGGAACTGCACTTTATCCTGCCATCGGAGGAGCTTTGGCAATGGCGGGCTGGCAATTTGTATTTTTACTGCCCTTAATTGCCATTCCTGTGGCAATATTCGCGATTCTCTCGCTAAAAACCCCGGAGCCTAAAAAACAACAAAATTTCAAAGAATACCTTCAAAAAACGTGGAAAAACATCAACCGGAAAACAGTTTGGGGGCTGTTCATTATTAACATTCTGCTCTTTGTAATTCTTTACGGTGCCTTTTTATCCTATTTCCCACAATTGATGGTAGAAAGACTACATGCCACATCTCTGCAAATCGGTTTGTTCATGTCTGGTTTTTCAGTTGTTACGGCAATTACCGCTTCCCGAAAGAAACAAATCAACAAAAGATTATCAGTAAAATATCAGCTTAATATCAGTTTTGTGCTTTACTTTATTTCCATGCTAATTTTATCGTTTGCTAACGAAACGTGGCATTTAATTATTCCTCTTATTACTTTTGGAATTGCCCACGGAATGCTGATTCCCAATATCCAAACCCTTTTGGTTGGGTTCGCACCTTTAAACGAAAGGGCAGGTTTTATGTCGATTAATAGTTTAGTACTTCGATTTGGACAAACAATTGGCCCTCTTTTTATAGGGATATTTTATGCTTTTGGTGGAACAGGAACTTCATTTTTGGGCGGAGCACTAATCGCTTTAATTATGCTTTTAACTTCAGTCTTCATGGTGAAAGTTTAACTTATAAAACTATTCACCGGGTGAACAAAATTCAACCGGTGAATAAAAAAGAACGAAATTTTACTCTTCATCAAAAAAGTGCAAATCATCCACCATCTTCACTATTTGAATAAATTCTGAACGGTAACCCTCTTCGTCTATTCCTTTGGCTTTTCTCGCCAGTTCCAAAATAGAATCAATACTTGTATTTCCCATAAATTCGGAACCGCGCAACAACATTCCAAACTCTGCTACTGCTGCCGAAAACCGGAAATTGTTAGAAGTTTTTGCTGTCAGACTATTTCTAACCACTCGCTCCAGCAGCTCACTTTTATTTCCAGCGGGTTCTTTGTACCTTAATTTTATGGTCAGTAATTCTTTTGAAGTTTTTCCTGTAACCGGTTGCGATTTCTGATATTTTAGTGGATCAACAGTAGGTGCAGTTTCCTCAACTCCCACCGGAATAATTTCGTACAATGCTGTAACCGTGTGCCCAACACCCATTTCACCGGCATCTTTTGTATCGTCGTTAAAATCTTCGGCATTTAGCAACCGATTCTCGTAACCCACCAAACGGTAAGCTTTTACCTGTTTCGGATTAAATTCCAATTGAAATTTCACATCTTTTGCAATTGTAAAAAGTGTTCCTCCAAATTCGGTAATAAACACTTTACGTGCTTCCTGAATATTGTCGATGTACGCATAATTTCCATTTCCTTTGTCGGCAATGGTTTCCATTTTATCGTCTTTTATGTTTCCCATTCCAAAACCAAGAACGGTCATAAATACGCCATTTTCACGTTCTTTTTCAACCAGCCTTTCCATTTCCGAAGTACTTGAAACACCCACATTAAAATCGCCGTCGGTGGCCAGGATTATTCTATTATTTCCATCTTCAATAAAATTATCGTGTGCAATTTTGTAAGCTAATTTTAATCCTGCGCCACCCGCAGTAGAACCACCGGCACTTAGCTTTTCCAGTGCCTCCAAAATAGTTTTCTTTTCGTTTCCCGGCGTTGAATCCAAGACTTTTCCGGCTGCCCCGGCATAAACTACAATGGCAACCCGGTCGTTGGCGCGCAATTCGTTCACCAACATTTTGTAAGCCCGTTTTAATAGGGGCAATTTATTGGGAGCTCCCATAGAACCGGAAACATCGAGCAGAAAAACCAAATTTGAAGGTGGCAACTCGCTTTTATCAATACTTTTGCCTTGCAAACCAACATGCATTAAATAGTGGGTCGAATTCCATGGGCATTTTGCCAACTCAGTAACCACACTAAACGGATGCTTTCCCTCCGGCCCGGGATAATCGTAATTGAAATAATTTATCATCTCTTCCACACGGACTGCATCAACAGGTGGCAGTTCGCCCTGATTAATGTAACGGCGGACATTGGAATACGACGCATTGTCAACATCAATTGAAAAAGTAGAAAGTGGATTTGCCAATACATTCCGAAATCCGTTTTCGTGAATTGTCGAATAATTTTCGGTGTTCCAAACAGGAGCTTGCATTCCACCAACCACAGAAAAAGCCATTGCTTTGCTTGCATGCTTCATTCGAACACCATTAACTGGCATTGCAGCAATGTCTTCAGCCATTTCCAAATTGTCATGATAATTTTGAGCCTCATTTTTAGGCTGAATAATAACATCCACGCGACTGGTTTCTGAATGATTCTGAGTTAAGGTATTATAATCAGAATGGGTAAAATATAGAATAGTATCACTTTCAGGAACTTCAAAAAGATACCATCCTTTCGCATTGGTAAAAGTTTTCGAGAATTTCTCTTGCGAGCTTACTTTAACTTTTTCAACGGGTTGACCATAACTATTTTTTACGTAGCCATAAATTTTACGGAGATTTTGTCCCTGCGCAGAAATTGAAAAAGCAAGTGTAATTGTAAAAATTGCAAAAATTGTTTTCATCTCATTTTATTTTTAGTTTTCAAATGTATTCGATGTAACTCGCTGAATAATGATTTTCCTGTATGAACAATATACTCATGCTCGTTTCATGACTTTGTTTTTAAAATTGATCTCATTTTTAGGATGCAACTTTTAAATGAATTCCATAAAAGAATTCAAGAAACATCTTTTTTCTTACTTTTATTCCGAACAATAAAAACGATGCAACTTATTCCATTTAATCGAAAAAAGGTAAATAAAACGGATCAGGAACTGCTGAATGTTTTCCTGGAAAATCGGGATATTGAAATTCTGGGTGAATTGTATTCGCGTTACATGTATTTGATTTATGGCGTTTGTCTAAAATATTTTAAAGAGCCTGAAAAATCGAAAGATGTAGTAATCGAGCTATTTGAAAAGGTTCAAACTGAAATTCAGAAACATGAAGTTAAAAATTTCAAAAGTTGGCTTTATGTAGTTACAAAGAACTTTTGTTTGATGGAGTTGCGCAAAACCAAAGCGGGCGGAATTATTTTGGTTTCGAACGATGAAGAACTGGCTGGTTTTATGGAAAATGAATGCGAATTGCATCCTATTGACGGCGGGGCAAATGAAAATTTAGAAACCGCGTTGAATGATTGCATTAAAAAGTTAAAGCCTGAGCAACAAAAATGTATTCGCCTTTTCTATTTTGAAAACAAGTGTTACCGCGAAATTGCCGAACTGTTGAAACTCGAAGAGAGAAAAGTAAAAAGCTTTATTCAGAATGGGAAACGGAATTTGAAAATTTGTTTGGAAAAACAATAATGAAACAGATTTACAAACATATTAACGAGGAAGATTTTCGTAAGTATTTGAATAATCAAATGACTTCGGCGGAGCGTAATTTATTCGAACGGGAATTGCAAAAATATCCTTTTGAAACGGAAGCGTCAGAAGGTTTTTTAAATATAAATCCAATTCGATTTCAAAAAGATTTGAACAAATTGAAGAATAAAATCCATCAAAAGAAACACAATAATAATTACAGGTATTGGGCAGCCGCTGCTTCAATTCTTTTAATCGTTGCCTCCGGGTTAATTTGGTTTCAGTTAAACATGAAATCACCGATGCCACAAATAACTGAATATAAAATACGGCAAAATCAAAAAGAAAAATCAACGATACCTTCTTTTCAGAAAGAGCTTGTTCCGGAAAATGAAATTCTTCAACCGCAGCAATTAGAAAAAAATATACCAACTGAACAAAAAAAGGATGAGAACATAAATAAAGTAATCCCCCAACATAAAGGAGCAAAAGGAGTTTTAAAATCAGCACCGTTAAACGTAAGCAAAACTACTGTTGGTGAAAAAAAAATGATAGCACAAAATGTTATTGAACATGATATTAACCTTAAAGAAATTGAAGTTGAACCCACACGAAAAGCTGTTGCCGCCCGGAATATTTCACAGCCCAAAGATTTGGATGTGCTGTTTAAGGTTGAAGGAGTACAAAATGAAAACAATATTAAGCCAAGCACTTCGGAAATAGTTTCGTTTAATACTGTTCGGGCCAACGAAGATTTTGCTGACTCTTATTCTGTAGCCCCTGCCGGGAAAGCGTTGCCCGAAATGGCTGCTCCCAAAAGTGCTTCAAAAATGCGTACGGCTATTCTGGCTGATTCCAAGGCTCAACCCGAAATTGGAATGTCGGAATTTAAAAAATATCTTAAAAATGAAGCGATTCTTCCGAACAATTATCCAAAGAGAAAAGAGCCTGTAAAGTTGCTGCTGGAAATTAATGCAAGTGGAGAAATTACAAAGTTTCAAAATCAAAACAGTGCCGATTCTTTGTTATTTGAACAAGCAAAGAGAATCATTCAGGACGGTTCGAAATGGCAGCCTGAAATTAAAAATGGAGTTTCTGTTGAATCAGAAATAGAAATAAAAATTGTTTTCAGAAAAGAGTAAATTGTTATACGGTAAAGATGAGAATATTTAAACAGAT
>JAKIST010000009.1 GCA_021648495.1 Draconibacterium sp. | reverse complement strand
ATTGACGAAGTTATTTTGTGCGATAACAAGGCAAAAAACGTAGCTATAGCCATAGTTACAGCGAGGCTTTTTAACGAAGTTAGCGTGCAAAAGAACGAGTTAAAACGGTCAGGTTATTTCATTACAAACCCTAAGGAGTAATGCGCCAACATTATTTCGGCAAAGAAACCGAAAATCGAATTTTCGCTATTTCACCCCTCTGTCATCCGGCAATTGCCGGATGACATCTCTCCTGTCCCGAAATTTCGGGATCAGGGGAGAATATATGTAATCCCGAGGCAAAGCCTCGAGAAATTCTTTTGAGTAAAAAGTGTTTTGCAGTATTCAAGAAAAGAGGGGAATTTAAGCTGTGTTTGATCCGATGAAAGAACTTAAGATTAGCGTCAAGTCAATCGTGTCACTTCAGGACGTCATGCTCCGCGAAGCGATTCCTATGGAAGAATTTATTTCAACATCCTTGCTGTATAAAGAGATTCCGAAACAAGTTCTCCCGAGGGGATCGCTTTGCGGGGAATGACGTACCCGAAAACGGATGCTTGACTTGACACTACGGACTACTTCTGACTTCCAACTTCCGTCCTCAAACTATTTGCCAATAATTTTTACTGTTGTACGCCGGTTCAACCGCCGGCCTTCATTAGAATTATTTGTAGCAACTGGATGTTTCTCGCCAAATCCACGGGCTTTCATCCGAACACGATCTATGTTGTTTGCAATTAGGTATTCAACTACTGATTTTGCACGCAATTCAGATAGTTGCTGATTTCGCACCGGATTTCCGGTATTATCGGTATGTCCTTGAATTTCAACATTTAGTTCTGGATTATTTTTCAGGAACAAAGATAAATTTTGTAGCTCGGGTTCCGATTCGGTTAAGATTTTAAATGAGTCGGTTTCGAAATAAATATTATACAAATTCATTTCAGCCCCAATTTTTATCGGTTGTAATTTTATTCTGATTTTATAAGGGTTTGATATTGTTTTAGAATCATCCATCTGAAAAGACTGCGAATAAAAAAGGTATCCTTTTTCGGAAACATTAAATGCATAATTTGCACCAAGCGGAAAACAAAGCAAAGCTTCACCCTTTTTATCAGCAGTTTCAGTACGTTTTTCACGTAAGTTCGACAGGTTTATTAATTCGATTTTAGCCAGGACAGGCTTATTAGTTATTGCATCGGTTACTCGTGCCTCTGCATAAGTAACAGGCTCGGGGCGCATTTTTTTCTCCAATTCAAAAGTGTAAATATCTAAACCTGTTCCGGTTTCACGCGCCGACGAGAAAAAAGCAGTCGTCCCATCTGCGCTAATATTTAGTCCCTGCTCGTCTTCCAGCGTGTTTATGGGGTAGCCTAAATTTACCGATTTGGAGAAAGTATTGTCTTCTTTTAATTGAGAGTTGAACAAATCAAAGCCCCCCATTCCGTAACGATAGTCCGAAGCATAATAAAAACTTTTATTATTTGCATGAATAAAAGGGGAAATCTCGTTTCCCTGCGTATTAATACTATCACCTAAATTTTCAGGTTCGCCCCATTTTATTTTTCCATTCCCAATCATTCCCAAAAACTCGGCCCGCCAAATATCTTTTTTTCCTTTTCCGCCTGAACGGTTACTCGAAAAATACAAATAACGGTTATCTGATGAAAACGAAGGCTGGGTTTCCCATGCTTTACTGTTAACGGGTGGACCTGCATTTTTGGGAGTACTCCATTTGCCATTAACTCTTTTTGAGTAATAGATATCGCAACTTCCATAACCATCGGAACGGTTACAAGCCGTAAACAATAAAAATTTCCCATTAACAGAGATCGATTGTGCCCCTTCGTTTTTCGATGTATTAATTTCAATAATTGGCTTCGCTAACCCCCAACTGCCCAAGTTATATTCCGATACAAAAAAATCTTCTTGCGGAATTTGTCCTTCTTTTTTTACTAAACGGGTAAATACCAATTCTCTTTGGTCAATCGATAAACTTGGCCAATATTCATCGTCGGTAGTATTAATTTTTTCGCTTAATCGAATAGGTTTAAATTCAACAGGGTGTTTTTTTGCGTTAATGGCGAACTTACAATTATTGATTTTTCGACGGATCTCTGCCTTTCTAAAATCCGTAATTTTTTTGGCTTTCAAATATTCTTTGAAATATGTTATTGCTTTTCCATATAATCCAATTGAACGGCAACTCTCAGCCAAACGGTACGATATTGTTCGATTATCAGAATATTTCCGTGCATTTTCCAGATATTTAATTTCCAATGCAGTTGAATCTAATTCGCTGTAAATATCAGCTAATAAAAGGTATGCATTTAAAAACCCCGGTGTTTTATCCAAAATTTTGTTGGCTTCCGTTATTGCATCTTCATTGTTATTCATCAAATAGTATTTACGTGCCTTTTCAAATTGTTTTTGGATTCTTGATTCCGATTGGGCAAACACATTCAAATTCATAAGTATAAAGAGGGTACAAAGTATAAATTGAACTCTATTTTTTATAGAATGTTGAGCCATATTTACGCGTCTGTTTTCTGTTAAAGGTTTGTGAAGAAATAACATGACTGGAATTGACGAAGTTATTTTGTGCGATAATAAGGCAAAAAACGTAGCTATAGCCATAGTTACAGCGAGGCTTTTTAACGAAGTTAGCGTGCAAAAGAACGAGTTAAAACGGTCAGGTTATTTCATTACAATCCCTAAACGAAGATAGTAATCTATTATTTTAGTCATCGTTTTTAACACCGTTTTCGGAACAAATTTAATAAACGAAAAGCAGAAACACCTAAACTACTAATATTCAACAACTAAGAAACAATAAAAAAGTTCGATCAGAGTGTGCCACTTTCATAAAAATTATTTATTTTTCACCAATAAAATTTCAATTATTTAACGACTTTATTTTATCGATTTACAAAAAATGATGAAAAAGGAGGTAAAGAGAGACCATTCAGGTTTTGAAAGTGACTACGATTCTCTTCGTGTCAAAAAAGTAGTTGGTTCAAAAGACAGAAGTTCAAAAAGGAAACTTTCCATTTATGACGAATACGGGGACGAAGACGAGTATCTAATGAATGAAAAATTTAAAAATCGTCACAAGTAATGGAATAATCTTTCCACGTTTTTAATTCTTTTCCTTATTAAAAATGAGATAGAATTTTCCAATATATTACTTTTACCCAAACCAAAAGCATTCACTGTTTTGAAATTGTAATGTTGTTCTGCAACGGTTAATAAAATCGATGGTTGCGGTATTTTATTTGGCAATTTTCTCCACAAACTGAAAGGAAAACTTGTCTTTTTTATAAAATCACCCCATTAATGGATCAATTCAAAAAGTTGGGGACAACTCGAAATTGTGTTTAAAATTGACAATCTTTTGAAAAAACCTTATTTTTTTAAAAGTAACCTTAGTAGCCCTAGTTTATCCTTCAGGAGATAACCTTATTAACCTTATTGTTTTTTAAATGAATGCTGATAATATTTGACGAACCGTTGATATTCTTCCTCGAAGCTATATTTTTTGTGATGTTCCAGCTGATTCAAAATGTACTTACAGACTTTATCTATATCAGATTTTGAAACAAAAAACGAAAAAGCAGATTGTTGTATTCAATCTTCATATTTCTATAAGGTTAATAAGGTTTGGTGCTGCTCAATATTAAAATTAGCTATTAAGGTTTAAATTTTAAGAATAAGGTTTTTATGAATATAAATTCAGAATTCCTTTCCCATCCCCCTCAGAAATTTCATTTGATCCCCATCAATTGTCCAATATTTTCACAGTGGTCCTACGATTTAGCTGTCGCCCACTGGCCGTTTCATTCGATTCAATTGGGAGTGTATCGCCATAACCGGCATATTTCAAACGAGATATTGCAATGTTATTAGAAATTAAATAATCAACAAGCGATTTTGCCCTTAACGTGGAAAGTTCCATATTGTTTTCAGGATTACCGGTATTATCGGTGTGTCCCTGAATTTCAACTTTAACTTCGCTGTTGTTCTCTAAAAATGAGACCAATTTTCGCAAACCCTGTTCCGATTGAGGAAGAATTGTATAGGAGTCCGTTTCGTAATAAATGTTGTACAAATTGATTTCTGCCCCAATTTCAATGGGTTCAAGTTCAATATCTAAAACATAGGGATCCGACAATGTATTGGCATCTGTCATCCTGAATGATTTGGTAAAAAATAAATATCCAGGTTCTGAAACATTGAGCAAATAATTCCTGCCAATTGACATACACAACATCACCTGCCCATTTTCATCTGCATTTTCGTAACGATATTGACTGGGTTTTGATGAAAAATCTACCAGCTCAATATCTGCTTTAATCGGCAATTTAGAACTTCCATCAGTAATATTTGCTTCAACATAAGAAAACGGGTTTAGATTGAGTGCCTTCGATAAATTAACAGTAAAAATAAGAAGGCCTTTTTCTGAATTGCGGGCAGCAGAGAAATAATATGTTTCAGCAATTGAACTGATAGTTAATCCAAATTCATTTTTTTCAGTATTTATGGGATAGCCTAAATTTTTAAGATTGTTCGCCGATCCATAATTATCAATTTCAGCCGAAAACAGATCTATTCCACCCATTCCAACATGACCATCTGATGCAAAATAAAAATTCATATTATTTTTATATATAAATGGCGAGATTTCATCTCCTGGCGTATTGATGATATCACCGAGGTTTTCCGGTTCTTTCCAAATAAGGGCTCCCGTATCTGAAAAACCAAGCAATTCGGCTCTCCAAATATCTTTTTTTCCAACCCCGCCCGGTCGATTACTTGAGAAATACAAGTAACGATTATCTGTAGAAAAAGAAGGTTGTGCGTCCCAGAATTTAGAATTCAAAGTATTGCCACCATTTACAGGTTTGTTCCATTTTTCGTTTATAAACCTTGAATAATAGATGTCACAACTTCCCTTCCCATCCGGTTGGTTGCAGGCAGTAAAAAACAAAATTTTAGAATCATCTTTTAACGTTTGTGCCCCTCCATTACCAGAAGTATTAACTTCAATTGCCGGCAATGCTTTTTTAACATTATCAGAATCCATTTCCGATATAAAAGAATCTTCTTTCAAAAGTTGGGTTGAATCTTCCCGTACTTTCGTAAAAATCAATTTACTCCCATCCGGCGAAGGTTTTGGCCAGTATTCATAATTGGGGGTATTTATCTGGTCACTGTCATTTTGCAAATTAAACTCAAGTGGATTTTTAATTGAATACATTGTAAATTTGCAACTGGCAATTTTACAGGCCAATAAAAATTGTCGTTTTTCAGGAATGTATTTATAAGCACTATATTTGTTGTAGTAATTTAATGCTTCCGAATAATTTCCTGTTTTGTAATAAGCTTCACCCAGTTTGAAATAAGTCAAAGTATCATTACTTATTTCACTCGATTTATAAAGATGAAATATTTCAAGTTTCACAGAATCCAAATTCTTGTAAACTTCGGCCAGCAAAAGGTGTGCAATATTTGTTTCAGGTTCAACAGATAAAATCCGATTACAAATTTCAATTGTTTTGGAGTATTCTTTATTCAAATAACATGTTTTCGCTTGTTCAATCTGTTTTTCCTGTTCTTTTAAAACTTGCGCTTTTACCCCAAAATGCCCAAGGTTAAAAACCAATATTAATAGTAGCGTTATTAACCCTTTTGAATTAAATACTTTAAAATTATTTTGTTTTTGCTCCATATTGACATAAATAATAGTAAGCGGCTTAAAAAAAATTGCTTCTTAATTTACAATACAATTATAAAATTAATTAATTCGTAAGTTACGAAATTAAAAAATGGAAATAAAGAATAAACTATTCGTAAAACGCTTCAATTCCAGGATAATGGTATTTTGTTTTGGCAATATTTTCAGGAAAATGAAAATAGGATAACTGGGCTTTTGCATATTCAATTCCATCGTTGTCGAACAACGAACATTCAATTTTTGCCAAACGTTTTTCAGTTGAAATCAATTTTCCCCTGACTGTAATTTCACCTTTCGAAATAGTCAGTGGTTTCAAGTATTCAATATTCATTGCTGCGGTAACACCTGCGGTTTTCATTTTTACAAGAACGATCCAACCGGCCAATTCATCGAGCAAAGTAGCTTGAATTCCACCGTGCAAAATGCCCATCCAACCTTCCAACGATGTTCGGGGTTGCCATTTTGCAAGCAATTCGTCCCCATCTTCCCAAAAATCGAGTTGTAAGCCAATCTCATTAAAAGGTGAGCAGCCAAAGCAGTTATAATTGTGTTTGTCCCCCATTTCAAGAAAAGGGTTTCTAATTTTTCTCATTAAAAAAGATTAACTGAATTTCGAAAATTGTTCTTTCAATGCTGCGAAGATATAAAACCGGACAAAATAAATAAAGAAAATTCTTAAAGTTGACTATCCCCGTGGTAGAATTACGCCAACTTTATTTCAGCCCAAAAGCTGAAAATCGAATTTTTATTATTTCACCCCTCTGTCAACCGGCAATTGCCGGTTGACATCTCCCCTGAAATTCAGGGGAAAGTATATGGAACCCCGAGGAAAAGCCTCGAGGAATTCTTTTGATAATTTAAAACATGAAATAAAAAAGTGAAGTAAAAGTGATGCGGCGAGTTGCTAAATTGCGAGACATCCCAACAATTACATCCATTTTTTACAAATGTTCCATCCCGTGTCAATCAATAAAAAATGGGAAAGAAAAAAGGCCGGCAAAAACCGACCTTCATAATATCTAAAAGCCAAAATACTAATTATTTCCTAAAATCAACGGGAGCCCATTTTTTCCACTTCCTATTACAATTACTTTAGTATTTGGCGATTCAGCAAGTGCCGTGGTAGCTTCAATACCGCGTTGTAATAAAATTCTATCGGTTAAACTGGCATTGATAATCCGGTTATAAGCTGCAATTCCTTCCGCTTCAATCCGGCGGCGTTCGGCTTCCGAAGTTTCTTTTGTCAACTTATATTCATAAGCCAGCGACTCCTGTTCCTGTCCTAATTTACTTTCAATGGCATTTTTAATCTGTTCCGGCAAATTAATCGAACGAATAAGCAGTGCTTTCATGCTAATGAAATTTTTTTCTAAAACCTTGTCGGTTTCGTTTGTAATTGCCTGCTCCACCTCGGCCCTTTTTGTCGAATAAATTTCTTCGGCAGTATATCGGCCAGCCACCTGCCGTACTGACGAACGTACCTCGGGAATAACCAACACATTAATATAATTAACCCCAAACTGCTGGTACAAATAACCAATTTTATTATAAATTGGGTTAAAACGAACCGTAACGTCCATGGAAATTGACAAGCCATTTTTGTCCAGCACATCCATAGGTTCATCTCTTTGTTGTTCTCGTACATCGTAAATGTACATATCGTTCCATGGAGAAATAATGTGGAAACCCTCTCCATAAATGTTCTCTTTATCCAAACCCGTTGTGTAAGGCTTAAAAACTACACCTCTTTGTCCTGCCTGAATAATTAAAAACATACGCCCTCCAAATAACAAAAGCACAATTAAAATAATTACCCCAACAACAATGTACGACGTCTTAAAATTGAATTTCATTTTATTTCATTTTGAATTTATGCAAATGTACGAAGTTTAATGGGTTGATATATCATTATTTCACATTTGTTTTTCAAATGAAGCTACTTCACATTTCGAAAAGGTTCCAATCTATTGTATTATATTTGAACCTCAAAAAAATTATTTTACCATGAAAAAGATTATTTTATTTTTCTTTGTCATTTTTTCCTTTCAAACGTTCGCACAAAATTTTTTTACTGAAAATTTCAATAAGCGCAAAGAATACATTATTCTTACCAATCCAACAGTTCAAAATTTAAAGACAATACAATATTTGCTACATGCACATTTGCTTGATATTAATACGCATAAAGCAAAATTTGTTGGTGTTTTTTATTCCGGGCAGAAATACGATTTTAACGAAACCCACAAATACATTGAAAATAACGATTTAAAAAATTTCTTTTTACAGGAGGTTTCCGGCCATTTAAACAAGAATAACTTATTTGAAGAAAACGATTGTTCTTCCCTGCTTAAAACTATTTTTGAAAATTCAATTGGAATCTTCTTTTTTGGTGGTCCCGATATTCCACCGGGCATTTACAGAGAAAAAAATACACTTTCGGTAGTAAGCGACCCGGGCAGGCATTATTTCGAAACCACCTTTCTGTTTCATTTGTTGGGCAGCTCGCGAAACAATTCGTACCAGCCTTTATTGAAAGAAAAACCAAATTATTTGGTAACAGGTTTTTGTTTGGGAATGCAAACCATGAACGTTGCAACAGGCGGAACATTAATTCAAGATATTCCATCGGAAATTTATAATGCAAAAACTCCTGAGGAAACAATTAAACTTGGTAGAAAAAACCTTCACCGCAATTATTGGCATAAAATTTCGGACGACACACTTTTAATGACTTGCAATTTACACACCATTAAATTTACCGATCATCCGTTTTTTGGCACTGTAATTAAAATGCCAAAACAATGGAGTCCTCGTGTTTACAGCAGTCACCACCAGGCAATCGAAAATTTGGGAAAAGGTTTAATTGTTACTGCCTTGTCGTCCGACGGAAAAATAATTGAAGGTGTGGTCCATAAACAATTCCGCAATGTTTTTGCTGTTCAGTTTCATCCCGAAGTATCTGCTTTGTACGAAGATATGTACGTGCGAAAATTTCATCCCGACGATAAACCAATGACTTACCATAATATTATTGGCAAACAAAGTGTAAAATTTCACGAAAAATATTGGTCCCATATTTCTGATGTATTGAGGAAAAATTAATTTAAAAAGATGTATTTATTTATTCATTTGTACTTTTATAAAATCTAAAAAAAAATACTAATGTTGAAAAAAGTAGGTTTACTCGTTATTTTTATGTGCACCCAGTTTATTTCTGTTTATTCATGTACAAACATTCTTGTTACTCCCGGTGCTTCGAAAGATGGATCGGCAATGATTGTTTACCTTAACGATGGTGAATGGTTGCAACAACTGCACAAATATCCTGCAGCCGACCACGCTCCGGGCGAGTGGTTAAAAGTTGGCAACGGGAAGATACTGCAAACACCGCACACATACGGGCGCATTGGCTTTCAAATGAATGAAAAGCAGGTAGCAATTGGTGAAACAACATTTACAGGGCGCGAAGAACTTTGGAACCACACCTTCTTTTTAAAATACTGGCATTTAATGGAGCTGGCACTCGACCGGGCTGCCTCGGCACGCGAAGCTATTGAAGTAATGACTTCGTTGGTTGACGAATATGGTTATGGCAGCGAAGGAGAATCGTTTTCTATTGCTGACAAAAACGAAGTTTGGATACTGGAAATGATTGGCATAGGATCGGGCAACAAAGGAGCAGTTTGGGTTGCTGTGCGCGTTCCGGATGGAATGATTTCAGCGCATGCTAACCTTTCGCGAATTGGAGAGTTTCCGCTCGATGACCCTGAAAATTGCATCTATTCTAAAAATGTTATTTCGCTGGCAGTTGAACGTGGATATTTTGATCCAACAAAAGGGGAAACTTTTCGCTTCAACGAAGTTTACTGTCCTGCTACGCCTGCTACACTTCGTTATTGCGAATCGAGGGTTTGGAGTATTTTTAGACGGGCTGCCCCTTCTATTCATTTATCAAGCGATTATCACCGTGGAGTACAAGGTGCAAAACGTTATCCCCTGTTCATTCACCCCGATAAAAAGCTTGGCGTTGCTGATGTTATGGCACTGGTACGCGACCACTACGAAGGCACGCCAATGGACATGACCAAAGGGTTGGAAGCTGGTCCATTCGGTACGCCCAACAGGAACCGCCCACTCTCGTTTACCGTTAATGGAGAAAATTGTGCGTGGGAACGGCCAATATCGAATGTAAACACCGCTTTCTCGTTTATCAGCCAAAGCCGGGCCTGGTTGCCCGATGAAATTGGCGGAGTGATGTGGTACTCGCCCGACGATACTTATTCAAACTGTTACACGCCTTTTTACCCATCAATGAAAAATGTACCGAAATCTTATGCAGAAGGAAATTTAGGCCATTTTTCATGGGAATCTGCTTGGTGGGCATTCAATTTTGTATCGAATTACATTAATTTGAAATACAGTTACATGATTTCCGACGTTCAAAAAATTCAGAAAAAATTGGAAACTAAAGCTTTATCAAGGCAAGATTCGGTGGAAACAGAAGTACTGGAAATTTACAAGAGCAATCCTGAAAAAGCAGTTCAAATACTTGAAGATTACAGCATTAATACAGCCAACAATGTAGTTGACGAATGGCGCGAATTAGGTCAGATGTTAGTTGTGAAATACATTGACGGATACATAAACGACGAAAAAGGTTCGGGGCAATCAGTTGGCTACCCGAAAGATTGGCTGAAACGATCAGTAAAAGATAAACCAGCATTAAAAATTCCGGTTTGGAAAAAGAATTCATCCAAAAACAACGAACCTGTGAAATATTAAAATTAAGGCCGGATAAACGTTTGGGGTTTTCTTTTTGCAGTTCTTTGTTATTGATTACTTTTGCGCCCTCAATAAAACAAAAACAGGATGACATTTCTCGAAGAAATAAAACGGAGGCGCACATTTGGTATTGTAAGCCACCCGGATGCAGGTAAAACCACACTTACAGAAAAACTACTGCTTTTTGGTGGTGCAATCCGTGTGGCGGGTGCGGTAAAAAGTAATAAAATAAAAAAAGGTGCTACTTCCGATTTTATGGAAATAGAACGCCAGCGTGGTATTTCTGTGGCTACTTCGGTAATGGGATTCGAGTACAGCGGTTACAAGATTAACATCCTTGACACACCCGGCCACCAAGATTTTCAGGAAGATACATTCCGCACATTAACAGCAGTTGACAGTGTTATCATTGTTATCGACGCTGCAAAAGGTGTTGAGCCGCAAACCGAAAAACTGATGAATGTTTGCCGGATGCGAAAAACTCCGGTTATTGTTTTTGTGAATAAAATGGACCGTCCGGCACAAGACCCGTTTACACTAATGGACGAAATTGAAGAACAACTCAAAATTAAAGTTCGTCCGCTGAGTTGGCCGATAAACAGCGGTCCCGATTTTAAAGGTGTTTACAATATTTTCAATAAAAGCTTAAAACTATTTACCCCAGATATCCAGGCAATTGAAGAACGTATAAAATTTGAAGACATTGCAGATCCATCTTTGGAAGAATACATTGGCAACGATGCAAACATTCTTAGGGAGGAGCTTGCACTGATAGAAGGTGTTTATCCAAAATATGACAATACTCCTTATTTAGCAGGAGATTTGGCTCCGGTATTTTTTGGAAGTGCGTTGTATAATTTTGGTGTCCAGGAGTTGCTTGATGTATTCATTAAAATTGCACCGCCGCCAAAACCAAGTTTTACCGAAGAACGCGAAGTGAAACCCGAAGAGGATGGATTTACTGGTTTTATTTTTAAAATTCACGCCAACATCGACCCAAATCACCGCAGCCGGATTGCTTTTGTGAAAATATGTTCAGGCAGGTTTGTACGCAATAAAATGTATAAAAATATGCGATTGGCGAAAACCTTCCGGGTTTCGAGCCCAACTGCATTTATGGCATCGCAAAAAGAGATTGTTGAAGAAGCATTCCCCGGAGATATAATAGGCATCCCAGATACCGGCAACTTTATTATTGGCGACACAATTACCGACGGCGAAATTGTTCATTTTAAAGGATTGCCAAGTTTCTCACCTGAACTTTTCCGTTACGTGGAAAATGCCGACCCAATGAAATCGAAACAGTTAAACAAAGGTGTTAATCAGTTAATGGACGAAGGTGTGGCGCAGCTTTTTATCAGCCAGTTTAACGGTCGTAAAATTATAGGAACTGTCGGGCAACTTCAGTTCGAAGTTATTCAATACCGGTTGGAACATGAGTACAATGCCAAATGCCGTTTCGAGCCGATATCGATGTTTAAAGCCTGCTGGATTAAATCTGACAATCAAAATATTCTTACCGAATTTAAAAAACGCAAATACCAGAAAATGGCAAAAGACAAACTGGGGCGCGACGTTTTTATGGCCGATTCCAGGTTTATTTTACAAATGGCACAAGACGAGTTTAAAGACATCAAATTTCATTTTACATCTGAATTTTAAATAAATAATTCCTCGTTCAAGATTCTTTATCAAGATGCCACAAGAAATTATTTGATTAAATCTATATTTCAAAAAAAAACCTCCAAGGATTTGATCTCCTTGAAGGTTTACTATGCTTTGAAGTTAAGTTTCTTATTTCTACAATTCAGTATCCAGCATCGGATATTTATGTATTAATCTTTCCAATTCATCAATCACATCTTTTTTCTTTTCAGTAAAAAGTTCTTTGTAATAATTTATACCATCAATAAGATTTTTTTGATAACGAACCAATTGCTTTTTCTCTTTTACATTATCCATATCCTTCAGGAAATTTTCTATCCTCTCTTTAAAAATATCGAGATACATATTTAACTCTTTCAAAAACATGTGAGGGCGCGGACGATTGTCGAGCAAATCTATGCGGCCATAAATATGGTCAACCATCTCTTTTAAACTCGATATTTTAGAGAAATAGGCCAAATTAGGGCCCGGGCAAGTTGTAACCTCTTCACTTGGTTTAACAGGCATATTTTTCGATTTTAAAGTTGAGATGCTCAAGCCAATACATAAACACTCTTTTTCAATAACCTTATCGTAAGCCTTTTGATATTCGTCTTTTGGCAGGTTTAAATCAATTAGTTCTTTCAATTTCATTGTTTGGTATTGCCGAGAAGAGGTACAAATAGGCTTCTCCGTATATTCAGTATTATACTTTAAAAACCCTTTGGTACAAGGTGTTCCAGCCTTTCCTTGTTTGGCCAGCTCCAACCTTCGTACACTCATTGATGCTCCTTTAATACTATTAAAAGGAACTCCCAACGGAGATAAACCGCTGTAATAATAATCGGCCTCTTTTCCTTTAGCCAAAAGGTTCATTGTTTCGGTATCGATGCTAATCACCTCGGGAACCAACATAAAAGGCGATGCCCAACCCACACCGTCCATTTCGTAATAATCCAATAAAAAATTATGTTCTTCAGATGTTCCCACTCCGCCCTGAGCAGTTATTTTCATTTCAGGTGTTTTTGTGGGCTGAACAATTTCTTTCTTTTCTAAAGCAGATTTATAAATAGAACTGCAAGTATCGAATAACCTGTTTTTGTTTAATTTGAATTCTTCGAGGATGGGCCCAAATAACACCCCGTTGGTTGGAAAACAATGACCTCCGCAATTGACCCCCGATTCAATACGGTATTCCGACACCCACAAACCTTTTGCTGCTAACATTTTACCTTGTATAAAAGCCGATCTGAAATCGCTAACTTTCAATATAATTTTCTTCTTTAACCAGCCATTTACATCGGGAAAAAAATCTTTGAAATTTTCAATGTAGCTAAACAATCGCGGGCTCATTCCTGCCGAAAGCACCAGTGCTGAACTTAGGTTACTGGTAGCAAATCCACGCAATGCAGCATGTGCGTCATTATGTTCTATTGGCAACTCTACCCCATCTTTAGAATTAACTTTATCCAACTTGGTCATTATATTAACGTCAATGGAACCAACATGCAGTTTCTCGTTAACCCATTTTAAAAGTTCGTCAGCAGCATGATGGCTTTTATCTGCCAAGTTAAAGTTCAATTTTATGGAAGAAACATCGGGTAACATATTTATATATTTCTCCAACTCGGAACCAGCATTTAAAGCAGTTTTTTTAAGTTCCGCAACTTTTCTTTTTACAATTTCATCCACAAGATTTAAGTACGAAGCTATTCGTTTTGCCCTAAAATCATCTACCTTTTTTGATATGGTTTTGAAGGGAATATCGAACTTTTTACTATAAAACTCACGCATATTTTCAATTACCGTATCATCAACCAATGATATAACTGACGAAATTCCGAATGGTGCAACATTAATTGGCGTATCCATTGAATACCCAACTCCAAGTACTGGAATATGAAAAGAATGTCCTTCAAATAAATTCATGTATATTCTTTTTTTTTAGTAGGCAAAGTTAATTTTTATCTTCATATAATAAAATCATAAAAAACTATATTCTGATTTCTAAAAGAACAAAGAAAGTAAGTTCTTTGGGTTATTCTTTGCAATTTAGTGTGCAACAAATAAATTGTCAGAATTTATTATCTTACACAATCATTTAATTGATTAACTATGGATTACAACCGACGTTCGTTTATTAAAACCACCGCAAAAGGAGGAGTTGCTGTTGCAGTTGCGCCACAACTTGGTTTCTCAACGGTGACATCAAAAAAAGTTGAAGTTTTAAATCCCCGCAACCGTGTACCAATAAGTATGATTATCGACGACTCTACATGTTTGGTAAACCTTGCACACTACGGAATTCCACAGTTTGCAGAAGTTTTCCCTGAGAATTACAAACAAGACTGGAGAAAACTTCCCAGAGAAATTCCTGATAGTTTTGTTCGGGAGTTTGGAGAATGGTGTATCGATAATGGTATAAAAGGAAAATACAGCATGGTTCCATACCCTGCGTGCACCGGGTGGTTAAACCGTTTTATCCCAGGTTGGACAGAACGGGAATTAAAAGAAAGCCTAAATTTGGTCCGCGAAGTAATAACTCCAAACTGGGATATTCACCCCGAAATGATTAGCCACACCCGGGTAATTGATATAAAAACCGGGAAACCATTTCCGCAGGCAAGTCCTGACTTTATGGAAAACTGGGAATGGAGCCAAAACAAAAGTGCTGATGAACTTGCCGCATATCAAGCCTACGCCTTACAAATTTTAAAAGATGCAGGGTTAAATTGCGAAGGGATCACAACACCGGGGAGGTTTGGGAGCAAAAACATTGACAATCTTGCATTGGGGACTTTACAAGCAGTTCGTGATGTTTTTGGTGCCGAAATACCACATTACTTTCGTGATTTATACACCGAAAAAGATAAAAGTGTGGCACCAATAGTTCGATTTCCTGCGGACTTGGACACAAACGATCCGAAATGCGTGGTTTCAATTATTGGATGTACAGGCGACTGGTTTGGCGGCTGGGATGGACTAACACCAGGCAACGCAAATAAATTTATTTCCGAAGATTTGCAAACCGGAAGAATGGTGGATGTAATAGAAAGTGGTGAACCGGCAATTATTGTTTGCCACTGGCCGGGCATCTATTACAATGGAGACAAAATTGGATTCAACATATTTAAGGAAGTTGTAAATCGCCTAAATCAAAAATACGACAATTTAACCTGGATGAAATTGTCCGGGATTTCCCGTTATTGGGCGGCAAAAGAACTCACTTCAATTTCCATAAATGAAACAACAATTAAATTGAAAGCTCCTTTTGCAGCTCCCGATTTTACACTAAAAATTGATTCCACAGTTAAAAATCCAACAATGAAAAACGGAGCTCCGCTCAAAAGGGTTCAAAAACAAAGGGAATTAAAATCAGGAACTTTTTTTTCTGACAAATCGGGAACAATACTTTGTTTCGATTTGAAAAAGGGGGGAACGGAATTTAGCCTGATTAATTCATAAGTTTTCGTTATGAAAAGGCAAAATGCAAAGAGTAAAGGTGAGCGCAAATTTCCGACTCGCAGGAATAGCCTTAGCTATTTCGAGAATCGGAAAATGAGCATCGCCTTTAATCACAGTAGTTTGGCTTTGCAATAGAATTATTCATGAATTATTCAGGTTAGAATATAAATTACAAGAAATCTTTTACTTTGATACTTAACCTGCTGTATTACTGAAATCGAAAAAGGCAGGGAATAGGATGGCATCTGTTGCCGACCGCAGGGAGGGCAGATGGTATCCTTATTATTTACGGATAGCATCGCTTGGAGCGATTCCATCCTGACAACGAATAAATGTTGGATCCACTCCAAAAAGTCTAAAAGTGCGTCATTGCGAGTGATGCCCAATTTTTATAATGGGCATAATGAGTAAATGACAGTACCGGGAGCCGGACTTTTCCCAAAGAGGGATGCCTATGGCTCCAAGTCCAGCATATTTTCTTCGACTTGGGAAAGTCGAAGTCCTACGAAAATCTGTCATTGGCAGTAACTTTGAAGAGTGATAAGAAAGAGATTCAATCAAAAATTTAGCTTTACTAAACGGTATTGAATTACGAACAGTATTTGTCATTTCTCTTGATACTTCCTAAATTCTTTATACTACTCGGTGTAAATCCTATTTTCCTGCTCTTCAACACGGATAAAAGTGGTACGCTTGGTCAGCTCTTTTAATGTTGAGGCACCAACATAAGTACAAGTACTGCGGATGCCGCCTAAAATATCGAGTACAGTATTTTCAACGGCACCACGATAAGGGACTTCAACTGTTTTTCCTTCGCTGGCGCGATAATTAGCCACACCGCCCGCATGTTTATCCATAGCAGTAGCCGAACTCATTCCATAAAACTGACGATATTTTTTTCCGTTGTGTTCAATCGTTTCGCCGCCGCTTTCGTTATGGCCGGCAAACATTCCACCCAACATTACAAAATCGGCTCCGGCACCAAATGCTTTCGATACATCACCGGGAGTAACACAACCACCATCGCTGATAATTTGCCCGCCCAAACCGTGAGCTGCATCGGCACATTCAATAATTGCCGAAAGTTGCGGATAACCAACTCCCGTTTTTATCCGGGTTGTACAAACCGAGCCCGGACCAATTCCTACTTTAATAATGTCGGCACCGGCCAATAAAAGTTCCTCCACCATTTCGCCAGTAACCACGTTTCCTGCAATAATTACTTTATCAGGAAATTGTTTACGAGACTTTTTTACGTACTGAACAAAATGCTCTGAATAACCATTCGCCACATCAATACAAATAAACTTCAAACGCGGATTATGCTTAAATATTTCGATTACTTTATCTGAGTCGTTTGGCCCCGTTCCGGTACTGACCGCAATATAATTTTCAATTCCGTTGGGGGCCGAAGCTAAAAATGAGTTCCACTCTTCAATTGTATAATGTTTATGAATGGCTGTAAAAAGTTGGTTTCCAGACAAAGCCAAAGCCATTTCGAAAGTACCAACAGTATCCATATTTGCTGCCATAATTGGAATTCCCGACCAAGTTGCAGTACTGTTTAAAAATTTAAAATTACGTTCAAGGCTTACCAAAGACCTACTTTTTAAAGTCGAACGTTTTGGTCTGAACATCACATCTTTAAAACCAAGTTTTATATCGTATTCAAGTCTCATTATTAATCTACTTTTAATTCAATACAAAAATATAAGTTATTGCATACACAACTACGAGTGACTTCATTTTTTAACAAGGTTTAATATTGGAGTGACAAAACAATCGTGCAATAAAATAAATAGATGATTGTCATACAACTTCTTTGGTGCTTTGGACCGCCCCCAATTAACAGGTTTTGTGAAGTTACAAACTATCCGGCACTACAACTTCCCCGTACAAATCGTAATCCTCCGAACCCGTAATTTTAACGGGAACGAAATCACCCTTTTTCAATTCATTTTTTGAAGTAATCAATACCTCGCCATCAACTTCAGGAGAATCGAATTCAGTACGGCCGATATAAAATCCCCCCTCCTTTTTATCAATGATAACTTTAAAAACCTGTCCAATTTTTTGCTGGTTTAAACCGGCTGAGATTTGTTGCTGAATTTCCATAATTTCATCGGCACGTGTTTGTTTAACTTCATCCGACAAATCATCAGCAAATTTATCGCTGGCATAAGTTCCATCCTCTTTGGAATAACTGAAAATACCCAAACGCTCAAATTTTTGCTCCTGGATAAACTGTTTCAGTTCTTCAATGTCGGCTTCCGTTTCTCCCGGAAAACCAACCAGCATTGTAGTTCTTAAAACTACACCGGGCACTTCCTTTTTTATTTTACGAATCAGTACTTCAGTCTCTTCGCGCGTTACGTGCCGCATCATATTTTTTAATACCTGATTGGCAATGTGCTGCAAGGGCATATCGAGGTATTTACAAACTTTTGGGTTTTCGCGCATTACGGGCAAAATATCCATCGGGAATTTTGTGGGATATAAATAATGCAAACGGATCCATTCAATTCCATCCACTTCCGAAATTGTGTTTATCAATTCTGCCAACTGGGTTTTACCATAAATATCAATTCCGTAATACGACAAATCTTGTGCAATAATCAGCAGTTCCTTCACTCCTTTTTTTGCAAGATATCGCGCCTCTTTCAGTAAACTTTCAATCGTCCGTGATTTGTGCCGGCCCGTCATTTTAGGTATGGCACAAAACGAACAGGAACGGTTGCACCCCTCAGAAATTTTCAAATAGGCAAAATGCGATGGTGTGGTAATTTTACGTTCGTAAATGTATTCAGGATGATAAGTTACTTTCAGCTCGTCAACCATGGCTTTCATGTCAAACTTGCCAAAGTATTTATCTACTTCCGGTATTTCAGTTTCTAAATCTTTTTGGTAACGTTCCGAAAGGCAGCCCATCACAAAAAGTTTTCCAATTTCACCACGCTTTTTGGCTTCGGCATAATCCAGGATCATATCAATCGATTCTTGTTTGGCATCCTGAATAAATCCGCAGGTATTTACAAAAACGGCATCGAAACCGGTTTCACCGGAATCGTGGACAACCTCAAATTTTCCTTTTTCCAGTTGACTTAATAAAACCTCTGAATCTACAAGGTTTTTCGAACAACCCATTGTCACAACATTTACCCTTTTCTTTGCCATTCCTTTTTATTTTTCACAAAGAAAAGATTTTTTTGTCTGAAATAGAAACCGGGCGGGAGTATTGCGTTTTCATTTCTAAAATGAATAAAATTAAGAAAACGCTCACAGAAACGCACTTTTAGTTTTTTGGGAAAGGCTCAATTATTAATTGCCTGTTTTTGTTTTTACGACAACCACACCTCCCAATCCGCGTGAACCGTAACGCGCCGAGGCAGCAGCTCCTTTTAACACATCAATTGATCGTAGAAAATTCTCATCATATATTTATAATCCTAAGTTTACAATCTCAGGCGAGTCCACTCGATATGCATAACCCCTCCTAAAAGAAACATTATCACCTTTATATTTCCTGACAACTTCACCATCTGAAGTTACTTCCCAAAAACCATAACCTCCTTTGCAGATTAATGTATTTCCATTTTTTAATCTGACAACACCTGAAATTGACGGATAAAATAATTCAGGATCAGTAAAACTCCACACAATATCAGGTTCGTTATTGGTGTTCGGTTGTAAATTAAAAGTTTCAGGCATTTTAAACTCATATACCTTTGATTGTTTAATCCTCACCCCATTGTTAAAAATCATAAAATCCCCGGCTCCGGGAACGTTATTTTTCAGAAGGTTTGGACAATGATTTTTGAAAAACAAACGATCTCCCTGTGGGTTCTCGTAAGCACTTGGATTACCACATCGATATAGTAAATCCCCACCTTTGTTATAATTTCCACCAGCGTTAATTTTAGCCTCTTCCGTAGATGTACTGTGGTCAACAACCCAAACTTCACTAAACCCATTAACACTAATAAAAATCAAATCATGAACCACATCTTGACTTATTCCATTTCCATGCATTATATCCCCAACATCGGATGAGTGGTAATTGATGTTTATCAACTGTGGGTTTTCAACAATAATTCCAAAGTTGGAAATATCAGGATATTTGTCTTGAACAATATGATCAAAACTCTTCCATTCCCAAACAATTTGCTTGGTTTTTAGATCTACTTCAATTAATGTTTCAGGGAAAATATCAACATCAGTTTTTACGCCAGTTTGTTGAGCCTGAATTGCGGAAATTCTTTCCTACGCCAAAAATAGAATATTACCATTTGAAAGCATTTCAACATCGTGGTGAGCTAAATGATTTGTCGAAGCATAATTGAACTCCCAATTAATACTACCATCAGTACTAAAAATGCGAATAATGCCTCCAAATCCTCCAATAGAAAAATCAGGTTCGGTTGTCGCAAACATGCCCAAAAGTTTGCCATTTGGCAATAATTCCAAATCCATTCCAAGAACATATTCAAAATTCCATTCATGAACTATTTGACCAGTCTTATTTAATAAATATGATTTTTGACTCCTACCTTCAACAGCAAGAACAAAATTGTTTTCTAATAATGCCTTATTATAAACTTCAATACTTGGAGATAAGGTAATTTCTTCTGGAGGTGAAATAACTTCATCTGGAATTATTACTTCATTTTTGCCACAACTTAAAACGATAAAAAGAACAAAAATATAAACTGATTTTTCTTGGAACGTTTTCATTAAAATGAGAAGTTTAAGATTATGCTATTAATATGAATAGCATCAATGGAACGTTTTTGGATGTTGGCTATATAAAAAAATACATCCAAATTTCAGAAAAACAAAACGTGCTTTAAGCATCGTTACGAATAAAAGATATTTTCAATTTATCAGAAAAGAAAAAACCGGCCAGAAATTATCCAGCCGGTTTAATATGTTTAGATTAAATAAATCTATGATTTTTTGGTTAACGTGAGTGATATTTCCTTAACAATACTATCATTCACATATACTACTTTAGGAAGGTTTCCTGTGTCGTATGTGTCACTTCCAATAACTATTGTAGCCCCAATATAATAGTTTCCACTCGGTAAACTGGAAAATACAAAGTTACCATTACCATCGGTAGAAGTTGTTGATATCAATTGAGAATCCATGTTGTAAAGATTTACCGTTATCCCCGAAAGAGTATCGCCAGCTTTGGCACTCCCCATAATTGTACCATCCTTAGATTTACAGGCCATCAAGGCAATCACCATCAGTCCGATATAAAATATTTTCTTCATTTTATTCTATTTTTATAATTTTTACTCTAAAGTATTTTTCCATTTAGTAGTACGCCCTGTTATCCAGACCGGCAATCCAGGATCATTGTGAGAGCTAATTTTCGCCCAATTCTCAGGGTCAGATGCCTGAATACCACCAGGATAAGTCATTCTCTCTTTCCATGTAAAAATTTCATAAGGAGTGGCCGGGTTTGTTCCAATATATTTAATCAAACGTCGTGCTGTTGTGTACGGAACTTCCCAATTTAAGAAGTTGTAATGCAGTTGTAACTGGTTAAATATAGATTGTACTTTTTCCTGATCAGACAAACCGTCAAAACGTTGTGCTTCAAATTCAGCATAAGCACTTGCATCATATTCCATTTTAGGTTTATCAGACTGTATTCGTGAATCATCCATATTTGATGGATAAGCAGGAACTGTTTGCTTTGAATATTGATTATCAACATTTAATTTGTACCAATATTTACAAGACAACTCTATTGCTTTTTTATAATGCTCACGAGCCGTTCCATTCAGTGTTCCAAATCCTCTTACCGCTGCTTCTGCCAAAGACAACTCAGTCTCCACCGCATGCAAAGTAGGGTATCTCAAATCAAAATTAAATTGAGGACGGACATTATATTCAGCAATCAGATTATCCTCTGTCCCGATTGTCCAACCCGTATCCTGATATTTAGAACATCTCGTACGTAAGGCTTTCAGTAAAAAATCTTCACGAAGAGACAAATCATTTTTAGCTGCCTCATTCAGGTTAATTGTCTCTTTATTGTTCGGTCCATAAGAAAAGGAGGTGATTGAGATATCGGAGAGAATTGGATCGTTGATATAATATCCTCTTATAAACTTACTGTAATAACTGTTATTGTCCTCATTGTTGTCCCATTTATAGTCTGCACCAATATATCTACCGCTAACATCGGGAGAAAACATATATGCTACACGTGGGTCAACCGTACCATCAAGCAATCCTGTGGATGAATTGTCACTTTCAAAATAATAAAGGGTTTCACCGTTCATCTCAACACTTTTTTCGATTGGAGTACAATGCATTACTTTCTCCAGGAATTTCCTTGGAGCACGGCACTCATCCGCCCGTTCCCTGAATGCCCGTGTAATACCAAGCTCGCGCTGTAACCTATATGGCTCAACAATAGCTATATCAGCCAATCCGGCTACATCATCATATTCAGAAAAAAGTGGTTTACCACTTAGCTCCGAAATAACCTGCCTTGTTACACCTGGCATAACTTCACTGACATTCATTGAACAACGTAAGCGTAATGAATTAATATACTTTCTCCACATATCAATATTACCGTCGAAAATAACATCCTGATTTGTAAAAGTTGATTGTTCAGCATCTGATAACGATAATGTTGCAAGGTATTCCTCGACCACTTTTAACTCATCAATTATTTTTGGATAAATGACTTCTTCTCCTTGGTACTCAGCCTTGTCGCCATCTAACGCACCTGCAGATCCAGTTTCAATGTAAGGCACTTCGTCGTATAGATCGATTGCACGTTGATAACCATAAGCCTTTAAAACATGGAGCAAATTCATAAACAAAACATCCAACTGAGAGCGATCAGCTTCAGGAATATTATTAAATTCTCTTTGTCCCCAAATTACTTGCTTAATCCAATCTCCATTAATTTTATTAAACACAGTATTGTTAAAGCCGTTTGTACCCCAATCATGTTCTACATCTTTAAGATTATAAGAAACGCCATAATCTGCAGTAGTATAATACAATTGAATGCCATGCCCCATTATGCGGGAACCACTTCGCATTTGGTGATACGATGCTCCGTATTCACCTCTTAAGAAAAAACCTCGTGTTAGCTGTGAAGTAAAAAACCCAGCGATTACACTTACACCTCCTGTTTGGTCGGCTTGCTCTTTTGAAAAACCATCTGGGTTTTGGTATAACTTGTCCAGTTGATCATTACATGCAAATGCTGAAAATAGCACAAGAAGTGAAAGAATTGATTTTAAAAATATCTGTTTCATATTTTTTACGTTTTAAAATTATAACTTAATTTTTAATGCAATACCCATTGAACGTTGTGATGGCATAGCAGTTGTACCATAAGAACTATTTGAAAAACCCGTTCCGTTTGAAGACTCAGGTATAGTATTAGGTGCAGCTTTATACAAATAGGCTACATTGTTGGCAAAGACAGACAATGTAAGGTCGGTTAAGCCAATTCTTTTTGCGATTGAAATAGGGAAAGTGTAATCTATGGCAACATTCCTCAATGCAACGTAGTCACTCTTAAACAGCCTGTCCTCTGGGAAAAAGCCATTTGAAAAATAGGACGCATAATAGTAGTCCTGAGCTGACACAACTTTGTCATTTGTGTTACCATTGGCATAAACACCATCTAACATTACACCATCATAGTATGTATCTCCTCCACTTGCTGCTGGACCGGCTATTTTTTTACCTCCCTCAACATGATAAGCAATACCACCATTCTCTTCATCTCTATACTTAAATGTCTCTGCTAAAACTCCCGATGCCATCATATAGGTTTCAGATTCAGATATAAAAAATGCACCAAACGAATAATCTAAATTAGCAATCAATCGTACGTTCTTATAATTAAACGAAGTAAATAAACCACCTGTTACATCTGGTAATAATTTCCCAACCATTTTACTGCTGTTAGAAGAATAATTGTACCATTGTCCGTTGTTGGCCACAATTCTTTTTCCATTGTTAGGATCAGAAGGATCAGAAGGGTTTATATAATTTTGCCATCCTTTTTGTTGGTAAATTAAACCATATTCACCTCCTACTTCGGCCACGGCATTTAATCCGTTGGTTCCCCAAAGAGAAAGAGATGTAAGTTCCCCATCCAGTTTTTCAACGCGTGTTTTACTTGAGGCAAAAGTTAAATTAAGATTCCAACCAAAATCCCGGTTATTTATTGGTTTAGTTTTCAAAGCAAGCTCCCATCCTCTGTTAGATACATCACCTGCATTCATTCTTATATTTTGAACGCCCATTCCCGGAGGAGCGGTAACCTTCATAATTTGGTCATAAGTATGTGATTTATAGTAAGAAAAATCAACACCTATCCTTTGGTTCTTAAATAAATAAGACTCTAATCCAAATTCAAATTCACGTTTTCTTTCGGGTTTTAAATTAGGAATACCATTTTCATCCATCGGTGGAAGATCGCTTGGAGGAGATAGGATGTATCCTGACCCAGAAGCGGAAACGCCGTAATTTACATTACTAAAATAACGAGGTCCTGGTCGTCCCACATCAGCACCTGATGCCCTTAATTTAGCAAAATCGACCCATTCAGGTAACGCAATTGATTTGTCCACGATCCATGTTGCACTAACACCAGGATAAAAGTAACTGTTATTACCCGTGGGCAATATGGATGACCAATCCTGTCTTGCCTGAGCTTCAACATATAATTGATCCTTCCATGCCAATTGAGCAGATCCTATAAGGCTGTATAAAATGTCTTCTCCATTACCAAAGGTATAAATAGGTTGTTGTCCCGAAGGTAAATTATTAAACGAGAACCAGTTTGGAATAACCATTCCGCCAGTTACACTTGCTCCTTTTTTATCTACATAATTGTCTCGAATTACCCCACCTACAAAACCAGATATATTAAAATCCGAAACATCGGTATCGAAATTTATCATTCCCTGCCCATAGGTTTTTCTTATATTTCTTGTGTTATCAATAAAGACAGAACCGCCTGTTGGGCCAATGGCCGATGGGTCTGATAATTTACCTTTATAAACGTTTCTTTCTATGGTTGCATCGAAACCACCCAGCAGTGTAGCGCTAAAAGTTTTATTAAAAGTAAGGTCAAGTGTTAAAGATTGAATATTGTGTGTACGATCAAATTTTGATTCGTTTTGTTCTTGACCCCAGAAGAAACCAACAACAGCCGATCGTCCCGACGAAAAAAAGTTTTTAAGGTTGGGATTTGCAAAATAGTTATATCCTTCATCTGTTACGATAGCATCTCTTATGAGATTTACATCAATATCAGCACTATATGCTCCAATACTTGCCCGAGCTCCTTGAGCATCAAAAGTACTTGCATTGATCGCATTCAGGTTTGTTGAAATGTAATAGTTACCTATATATTTAACAGAAATAAAGTCATTTAGTTTGTACGATGCATTCAAACTAAATGTGTTTTTGTCATATTCACCAGCAGGCGTAACAGGTGATAATTGCATATTCGTATAAGAGAATCTAATCGAGCTCTTATCATCACCTGCACTCAATGCCACATTTGAACTTGTTTGCCTTCCTGTGCGGTAAAGCTCATCATAAATATTTCTGCTTTGCGCTACCCATGGCCTTGTACTACCGTCCCACCATTTCAGTTGTACGTTTGGATCAAATTTTGGACCAAATGCAACACCACTGTAATCCAACGTCCTAACATCATTCTCATCAAGGAAGTAACCTTGAGCATCTGTTTCCGAGTTACTCGGACTCCGGCCAGTTCCATATACATTCTGAAATTCGGGAGTAAAAGCAGCATTATCCCATGAAGTAGTAACAGAAGCAGAAATGCCCAATCCTTTACCCTTGACACCACTTTTGGTTGTAATAAGAATGACGCCATTCGCTCCTTCACTACCATACAATACAGATGCTTTAGCTCCTTTTAGAATATCAAATGATGCAATATCATCTGGATTGATGTCGTTAATACCAGTACCGTTATCACGGCTTTGTGAACCATAACCTACCGATGTATTTTCATCATGAATAGGCACTCCGTCAACCACAATCAAAGGCCGGGTTGTTGAGTTGGAATCAAAAGAAACAGCATTACGAATGTTGATTTTCATACCTCCTGAAGGACCTGATGCTGTTGCAGCAACTTGAACCCCGGCAGCACTTCCATACAACGATTGCAAAGCATTAGAAGGTGTTCCACTAGCCATAATCCGATCGGGACTAATCTTTGATACCGAATAGCCAAGTGCTTTTGCTTCCTTTTTGATACCAAGTGCTGTAACAACAACTTCGTCGATACCAATTGCATTGGTTACCATTACTACATCAACTGAAGAACTGTTATTTACAGGCTTTTCGATGGTTGTTAGACCAACAAATGAAAATACCAAAACAGCGTCTCCTGAAGAAATGTTCAATGAATAATTACCCTCGAAATTGGTAACTGTTCCATTGGTTGATCCCTTTTGAATTACGGTTACACCCGGAATCCCCAGACCATCTTCACCAGTAACATTACCTGTTACTGTATGTTGTGCAACAGCACTACTAAGTAGTGCAAAGCACATTGCAAAAATTAAAATAATCTTTCGCATAAATTTTAATTTAAATGTTAAATAATTGCTTAATTAATTTTTAATTAGTAAAACTCAATTTATCATATCGCTAAAAATTTTTTGGTATAAAGTGGCTGTCACGCCCAATAAACCCGATTTTTCGGAGAGTTCAGAAATAACTATTTCAGAATTGGCACTAATTTTTTCAATGCAGTATTTGTTAAGCGACTGCTGGATAGGTATCGATACAAACTGATTTGCCTTTGCCAAACTCCCGCTCAAAACAATTATCTCAGGATTTAAAAGTTGAATGATATAAGAAATACCTTTCCCCAAGGCAACACCAATTTTTGAAAGTATCGATATTGAAAACTCGTCGCCCAATTTAGCAGCCGAAATAATATCTTCCACCGTTAATTTTTCAGGGCTGTTTGTTAATTGGGTTACAACATTATTTGCAATTCCCTCGTTGGCATATTTTAAAAGTGCATGTGACGAAGCAATTGTTTCCAAACAACCTTTTTTACCACAAATACACAAACTACCGTCGTCAACCATTTTTATATGCGACAATTCGCCGGCAAATCCGGTAGTCCCCCTGTACAATTTACCATCCAGGATCATTCCTAAACCAATTCCCCAATTCCAATTTATAACAATTGCATCTTTTTTACCCTTGGCCTTTCCAAAAATATATTCACCAAAAGCCTGCATACGCGCATCATTGTCGATATACACCAGTTTGTTGAACTTCTTTTCAATACGCTTTGCGATCGCTTGCAGCGCTTCGTCTTTAACGGTATAATTTATCCCGTTCTCCGAATCGACCAATCCAGGCATATCAATTCCAATTCCATATATTTTTTCGTAAGGGATATTATCTTCTTTCATCAATTCATTCGCAAGCTGGAATAATTTATTTTCCAATTCAGCATCGTCAATTGATGTTTCAATGGTTTTAAAAGGTGCTATTTGCTTATTTTGAGTATTAATAATGGCCATTTTCGTTTTGTACCTTCCCATATCGCAGGCTATTACATACAAACAATTATTTGCCAGCCCATAAATTAGGGGTTTTCTCCCACCTTTAGATTTCCCGGTTCCTTTTAAAACAACGAATTTTTGAGAAATCAGATAGTTTAGAAGAGCAATTGCAGTTGGCAAACTTACATTAATGTGCTTGCATATTTGTGGAGCAGAGAGTTCTTCGTGTTTATAAAGTAAACGAAGAATTCGCTTTTTCTGTCGATATTTTTTCAATTCATTTACCGAAAGATCTGCAATATTGAGATTTGCAACGAATAACATTTATGTATTTTTAGTTTAAATATGATGCAATTTAATGATTTTTTTATGTATTATCCAAACAGTTTGTAAAATAAATTACAAAGTGATTAGTAGATAGTAAGCATTTTTGACTAAAATAGACTTTTTTATATTATTTTATCAGAAATATACATTTAAAAGATCAGTTGTTAACAAATGTTAATTACTGATTATCTTTAGGTTACGAGCGACACAAGATTCACTCTAATTTAAACCAATTACAAATAAGCAAATTTTATGTTTTTTATCATATTTTTGGAAATATAAAATTAACAGACCTAATTTTAAATGGATTTGGAGATTTCTTGAATTTATAACAGATAAATGAATAAGAATTAGTTCGATTTAAAATATTCACACAGCTTCAGAAAAATTTATTGGAGGCAACTCAAATTTTCGATGGATTATCGGGATAATTCAAGAGAATTTGAGGCAGTATCCAGTAAAATTTTTGAAGCCCGCTTGCGAAAAAACCAATAGTACACAATCTTTGAATTCAAAAAAAATCGAAATAACCTGTTATTACTTCATTTTTTTATATCCAAATCTTGAACAGGGTGCACAACAAATTTCCCATTTGTTTTTTTACCAGTTTCTTAATAAATAGCAGTAACAATTAAAAAAACAAAATAAGTTCTGTTCTATTCCTATAATTTTATCGTGAAGTAAGGGATTGTAATGAAATAACCTGACCGTTTTAACTCGTTCTTTTGCACGCTAACTTCGTCAATTCCAGTCATGTTATTTTTTCACAAACCCTAAGGTTCTTAATAGCTAAAGCTGGGTAAGTAGTATAATTGTTGACCACCAAGCTTTCCATAGGAATCCTCCATGGGAGTCCTACGGACCTATGGGAGAAGCATGGTGTAAAAATAGGATTTGCAACTATCATAATCACTAAAAATATTACACCCTCCTCTATGTGGGTGGTTTGCCAGTAAATAAACAAAAGGCTTCAGCCGTTAAAGTGTCTTGCAGCTCAATGAATTGATGTTTTGGATTAATAGTGGAAATTTGTCGTGCACCCCTTGAACACTATTGGTTTTCTGTGTCGAATATTTTATTTCGAACTCAGGTTATTACTTTCCAAAAACATAAATAACAGAGAGCTGCTGTTGTTGATCGATATCATCCCACTCTATTAAATGAAACGAAAGGTTGAAACGGGCTTTTACTTGTTCACAATTGACAAAATACCAAATTACATCTGTCCGTAAATAATTTTTCACCCGATAAAACCGATCGCCGTAGGCAAACCGATGGCCGGCACCTGAATTTAAAACCGATTTTATACCAAAATTTTTGTATTTGCCCTTGGCTTCCGCAAAAAAACTGGTGGCATTGCTAAAACCGTTGCTTACACTTCGTTCACGAAAAGAAGAGCCTAAAATACCCGCTTTTACATAAGCCTGAAAATTCGATTCTTTTGATGTTCTGATCCCAGCTTGAACCGCAAACCCCAGATAATCTTTAATATGGTCGCCGGGAATATCAATGGCTGGGCCTGCATCGTGAAACATCAGTAAATAATTCTGCAGAAACAGGTTTTTATAAAATATTTCACCCGAAAATCCTGCCATAAAATTTTCACGTTTGGTATCCGTTTGCCGGCTTACCCAATCAACAAAACCATTTTGATGGCCCCAATCCCATTTCACATTTCCGAACATCCCTTCAATGTTTGGGCGGTAATATAACAATGTATCAGTTAGCATGGCCAAAGGGAAATCAATTTTCCCGCGCCGTGGAAACGAACCAAAAATAAACTCAGTTTGCTCATTATTAAATTGATAATACAAAGTAAGCTTTGGCTTTTGATCATCAATGTCGCTACCAAATTCGAATAAGTGGCTTAACCCACCCCGCAACCGGTGCCCATCCATGTCAACACCTATTTCAAAAGCACCCCGAGTTCCCAAAATGGTTTGAGGCAACGCTTTGTTACTGAAAAATTCACGGTTATCCCCTATTCCCTCAAACAAAACCTTGTATTCAAAATTTTGTGCTTGTGCCAAGAATGAGGCGAATATAAAAGATAAAACAAGTAGTTTCTTCATCATTTTTATTTTTCAAAAAACGAAAGTAACAAATCAAAAAATAGAAACATTCAAAAATGATAAATTTGAGTTTCGTGTTTACTTATAATAGACTTTATTATGATTAAAATAGTATATAGTCTTTGCAAGAAAACGCCAAATACTGCGTTACTCTCGTTTTGAAAACAGTCATTTGCAAAAGCAAACTCCTTGATTTTCAAAACTTCGAAAGCCTTGTCTTTGACGTTTTCTTATCAAAGACT
>JAKIST010000008.1 GCA_021648495.1 Draconibacterium sp. | reverse complement strand
ACATATATTACGAGAACTGCAAGGTCTTGTTGATATCGGTAAAAGCAAGTGGGCAAAAACTTTCAAGATGTTTTTGATGAGTGTTTATGAAATGTCCAATGAAGAAAGAATAAAACGAAAACAGCAGATACAAGATAGGTTCGTGCGAATATGTAATATAGGTGAACAAATGGAACCGCCGCCAATAAAAACAAAAGGGAAAAGAGGTCGTTACAAACGTACCAAAGGTCGAAACCTTGTCGAAAGGTTGATTAAATACCAAGGTGCTGTTCTGGCGTTTGCATTTTATGAACAAGTTCCTTTTACCAATAACCTGGCAGAAAGGGACATCAGGCCAACCAAAATAAAACAGAAAATATCAAACTCGTTCCGAAGTTTTAAGGGGGCAGAATACTATGCACGAATAGAGGGTTTTATATCCACAGCGAGAAAGAACAATAAAAATATTTTTAACGAACTTTCTACTACCTTTGAGGGCAGTAACTTTATTACAGAATTAGCTGCTAAATAATTACAAATGTTTAATGTAAAACTTTTTTGTACTTGCTTTTGGGGCTTCACACAGCCTGTTAAAAAAGTGCCTAAATAATAGTTTGAATGTGCCTCCATAATATGTGGGGCATTTTTTGTTTTAAAAATTTCTACTGCTCCATTCTCTTTTAAATAATTATTACTGTATTCTTTTCTTTCAATAAAAAAAGGCTTTCTTATTCAGAAACAAATAGATTTGTGGGGTAAATAATTGAACGTGGAATGATTTTTATCACTTCACGCTGTAATTATCAATGTTTTATAACTCAAAAATTTAATTTATTTATTGATTTTTCTCATCTGCAAACCATCAATTAAACACGTACTTTGAATTGAAGTTTGCAATAAAACGGATTTATTAATTCACTTTAATTGTTGTAATAATGAAAAAACACAATTTTTACGCCGGGCCGTCTATTTTGCCCGAAATTACAAAGGAGAAAACGGCTGAAGCAATTATGAATTTTGCAGATACCGGACTTTCGGTAATGGAAGTTTCGCATCGTAGTAAAGAGTTTGTTGCAGTTATGGACGAGGCACAAGCTTTGGTGAAAGAACTTTTAAAAGTTCCTGATGGATATTCGGTACTTTTCATTCAGGGAGGTGCCAGTTTGCAGTTTTTAATGGCTCCTTTTAATTTGATGAATAAAAAAGCGGCATATCTAAATACAGGTGCGTGGTCGAAAAAAGCAATTAAGGAGGCTAAATTTTTTGGCGAAGTAGTTGAAGTAGCTTCTTCTGCAGATGCAAACTATAATTACATTCCAAAAAACTACCATGTACCTGCCGATGCAAGTTATTTACATATTACAACAAACAATACCATTTACGGGACACAACTTTCAACAATGCCGGAAGTCGATATTCCTTTAATTGGAGATATGTCATCCGATATTTTTAGTCGCCCGGTTGATGTTGCAAAATTTGATGTAATTTATGCAGGTGCGCAAAAAAATCTTGGACCTGCCGGCACAACGCTTATAATCGTAAAAAACGATGCGTTGAATAAATTGGAAAGGCCAATCCCGACTTTATTAAACTATCAAACCCACATCGACAAAGGTTCGATGTTTAATACACCAGCAACATTGCCGGTTTTTGCTTCTCTGCAAACGTTGCGCTGGTTGAAAGAAAACGGTGGAATTGATGCCATGGAAAAAACCAACATCGAAAAGGCTGGTATTTTGTATGATGAACTGGATAGAAACAAACTTTTCACTTCTACAGTTCCAAATCAAGACGACCGTTCGAAAATGAATGTAACTTTTGTGATGACACCAGATTATGCGGAGTTGGAAAAAGATTTCCTTGATTTTGCCACAGCAAAAGGAATGGTTGGAATTAAAGGGCACCGCTCGGTGGGTGGTTTTAGGGCATCTATTTACAATGCTATGCCGATAGCCAGTATAAAAGCCTTGATTGCAGTTATGCAAGAATTTGAAAAAAGGGATTAAAAACAGATAAATTTTGAAGAGGCTGCCTCAATTGTAATAATTTTAGTTTTTCGTAATACTAAATTTATTTCAGTATCTGTTTCCCAGTATTTTAAGATTCTGATCCGTCAACTGACAGACATAATGACGGTTTAACTAGAGTCCGTCCATAAAGTCAGTGTTTGATTCAGAAGGTTCGAATTCGAGGCTTGCGAAGTCAGAAAATAAAGGAGTTTACTCTTGTAAATGACTGTTTTTCTGACAAGTGTAACGCAGAAGTCGGACTTTATGGACAAACACTAACTAACTTTTGAGACAGCCTCTTTTCTGCACTGAAAAATTGAGTTATGACGAAAATATTAATTGCAACTGAAAAACCATTTGCTTCGGTAGCAGTAAAAAAAATCAGCAAAATTTTCAAAAAGGCAGGTTACGATTTGCAACTTTTAGAAAAATATTCATCTAAACAAGAGTTGTTGGATGCAATATTGAATGTTGATGCGGCAATTATTCGAAGTGACAAAATTGATGCGGAAGTTTTAGGTGCTGCCAAAAAACTTAAAATAGTAGTTCGGGCAGGTGCAGGATACGATAATGTTGACTTAAAAGCTGCTACCGAAAACAATGTTGTGGTAATGAACACTCCCGGGCAAAATGCGAATGCTGTGGCTGAGTTAGCAATTGGAATGGCAATTTTTGGGATAAGAGAGTTGTTCAGCGGAAAACCCGGAGGCGAATTGAGAGGCCGTACTTTGGGGTTACATGGATTTGGGTTTGTAGCACGGAATGTTTTCAGGATGGCCCGCGCCATGGGAATGAAAGTTATTGTTTATACACGTTACAGCAAACATGCCGCCGCCGCAATCGGATTAAAAGTTACCAATTCGTTGGAGCAGCTTTACGAAAAAAGCGATGTAATTTCCATTCACGTGCCGGCGAAAGGTGAGCACATTAAATCTGTTAGTTACGAAGTGTTGAAACATTTGAAAGACGATAGTATAATTGTAAATACCGGGCGCAAAGAGGTTATTAATGAACCTGATTTGGTAAAAATAATGGAAGAAAAACCGGGCATTAAATATATCTCCGATTTAACGCCAGATTGTGAGAAAGAGTTTGAGGAAAAATTCCCCGGGCGGTTTTTCTTTACGCCCAAAAAGGCAGGTGCACAAACTGCTGAGGCAAATTTAAATGCCGGTTTAGCGGCTGCTCAGCAGATTGTTGACTTTTTTGAAAACGGGGATTGTACTTATCAGGTGAATGGGTGAATGAGTAATTTGAACCTGAAACATGATTTAACAGTAGTCTCAGGATTAGTTGTTATTGAAAAAATAGATCGATTAATGTTGAAGGTGTTTGGTTTAATTTCTTCCTCATCAACAAAATTACAAAATAACACATTAACTATAAAATATGGCAATAATTAAACCGTTTAAAGGGCTCAGGCCACCAGCAAAAATAGTTGAAGAACTAACTTGTTTGCCCTACGATGTAATGAATTCAGCAGAAGCAGCCCAAATGGCAAGCGGAAAAGAGAAATCGTTGCTGCGGATTACAAAAGCTGAAATTGAATGTCCCGGTGTGGTCGATATTCATTCCGAAATAGTTTATAATAAAGCTGTCGGGAATTTTAAAGCTTTTCAAGCTAAAAATTGGTTGGTCCAGGACGAGCATCCAAAATATTACATTTATGCCCAAACCATGAATGGCCGCACGCAGTATGGGATTGTGGGTGTTGCAGCCTGTGCCGATTACGAAAATGGGATTATAAAAAAGCATGAACTCACCCGCCCCGAAAAAGAGGACGACCGGATGGTTTTAACACGTTATCTGAATGCCAATATCGAACCCGTTTTTTTCGCGTACAAAGCTGTTTCAGAAATCGATGAAATTGTAGAGTTGATTGTAAAAAATAATAAAGCTGATTATGATTTTACAGCTGAAGATGGTTTTGGTCACCACTTTTGGACAATTAACGATGAAATTACAAACAAAAAAATAGAGCAGCTTTTTGTTGAAAAAGTGCCCTTTACTTATGTTGCCGACGGACATCACAGAACGGCGGCTGCAGCTCGGATTGGTTTGGAAAAAACAGCTCAAAATCCTAATCATACGGGAAACGAGGAATATAATTTTTTTATGGCTGTACATTTTCCCGATAACCAGTTGCAAATAATTGATTATAACCGAACGGTTACCGATTTAAATGGTTTGTCCGATATCGATTTTCTTGCGGAATTATCACAAGGTTTCGATGTAGAAAATATGGGCACCGAGATTTATAAGCCAGAAAGTTTACACGAATTCAGTTTGTACCTCACCGGAAGTTGGTATAAACTTACAGCTAAAGAAGGGACTTTCGATGACTCTGACCCAATTGGGGTTTTGGATGTAACCATCCTCTCGAAACATATTTTGGAGCCAATCCTCGATATCAAAGATTTACGCACTTCTACCCGAATCGATTTTATTGGTGGAATTCGTGGATTGGGTGAATTAAAAACCCGTGTTGACTCTGGGGCAATGAAAGCCGCTTTTGCTTTGTATCCGGTTTCAATGCAACAATTGATTAATATTGCCGACAGCGGAAATATTATGCCGCCAAAAACAACCTGGTTCGAACCTAAATTACGTTCCGGATTGGTAATTCATAAATTGGATTAGGATTGCTAACAGTAATTAAATAAGGCACTATTTTCCATTTATAATAAACTTTTAAATTCAAAATATGAGTCCACTCCGAAAAGCCAAAAAGTACGTCATTGCAAGGCACGAAGCAATCTCATAGCATGGACAGCAAGTATGTTGAGATTGCTTCTCGCTTCGTTCCTCGCGGTCGCAATGACGACCCCCCCGCTCCCGCACGATTGTATCGTGTGGTTTAGTTGTTTAAAGAAATTTATTATAGTGTGAAAAACCACCGTCTATGACGGTGGTAATGATTAATAGGCTTTGCCATAATAACTTTGCCCGTTAATTTTAAAAATTAGTTACTACTCAGCAATACAAATGAAATTTAAATCGTTGGTTGTCAGCCCGTTTTGTCATGATTTTTGTTCGAGAAAAACAAAAACCCCGCCAAAACTACGAAAGCTTGCAATATTTAACCCCAAGTTAAAGCATGGGGCTATTGATAATCAACACCTTATACCTACTGAGTAGCAACGATTTTTTTTTAACTTTTGATTGATTGGATAGTGAAAATTCCAATTTACCACACCCAAATTTAAGTTCCATTTTTGATAAGGACAGCATCCTTTAAAGGGATGCCATCCTTGTTTTTCCTTGATTTCACCCTACTTCTAAAAAATAAATCTCATCAAAGAAAAGTGAGTCCACTCCAAAAAGTCAAAAAGTACGTCATTGGCAGGGACGAAGCAATCTCATATCATTGATAGTAAATTTGTTGAGATTGCTTCCCGCTTCGTTCCTCGCGGTCGCAATGACGAAAAACTACTTTTCGGAGCAGACTCAAAGTTTTTATATTAATGTAAAAAATTTCATACACCGCTCAATACATTTTTGTAGTTTTGGATTTGAAATCAAAATCCGTCCGCCATGTTTAATAAGTACATTTTTTTATTGCTCATTTCCCTGTTATTTTTTTCTTGTTCAAAACAAAAAAAACAACCCAACATTGTATTTATTTTGGTTGATGATTTGGGTTGGGCCGATGTAAAATGCAACTTCCCAGAGAGTTTTTACGACACGCCAAACATCGATCGACTGGCTGAAAACGGGATTCGTTTTACACAAGCTTACTCCGCCAATCCGGTGTGCAGTCCAACACGCGCAGCTTTAATGACGGGCAAACACCCCAACCGGGTAAATATTACCGACTGGATTCCGGGGAGCGATCCCAAAAACCGCCCACTACTTGGGCCGCAGGATGCCAACGAACTGGCACTGAAAGAGATAACAATTGCCGAGAAGATGAAAGAAAAAGGCTACAAAACCTGTTTCATCGGAAAATGGCATTTGGGTGGCGAAGGTTTTTACCCCGAAGATCAGGGTTTCGACATTAATATTGGCGGCCACGACAAAGGAAGCCCTCCCGGAGGGTACTACTCGCCTTACAAAAACCCAAAATTAAAAGATGGTCCAAAAGGTGAATATTTAACCGATCGGCTCACGAGCGAGGGAATTCATTTTATAGAGGAAAACCAGAAAAACCCGTTTTTTCTGTACCTCGCTTTTTACACAGTGCACACACCAATTCAGGCCTCAAAGGAATTTATTGAGAAATACAAAGCTAAACGCGAACAACTCGGAATAGACACAGTTCCACACCGCAGAGAAGGAGATGGCTGGACCAAACTTTTGCAGGAAAATGCTGCTTTTGCATCGATGGTAGCATCGATGGACGAAAATGTGGGACGCGTTTTGGAAAGCCTGAAGAAAAATGGCCTCGATAAAAATACATGGGTCATTTTCACCAGCGACAACGGTGGACTTTCAACACTCACACGTAAAAATGCACCAACAAGTAACGGCCCGCTGCGTGCAGGAAAAGGTTGGTGTTACGAAGGAGGGATTCGCGTTCCGTTGATTATTGCCGGTCCCGGTGTAATGGAACCCGGACGAACAGTTGACCAGCCTGCGGTTAGTATGGATTTTTTCACCACCATCTTAAATATTGCAGGAGTTGAACATGAAGACAACGATGGAGTGAACCTGCTTCCGGTACTTACCGAAAAGAAACCCATTGAGCGTGACGAATTGTTCTGGCACTATCCGCACTACCACGGCAGCGCGTGGAAACCCGGATCGGCTTTACGAAAAGGCAACTGGAAATTTATTGTTTATTACGAAGACAATCGAACCGAACTTTTTAATTTAAAAGATGACCCGGGTGAAACAACAGATATTTCTGCTGCAAATCCAGAGAAAGTAGCTGAATTAAAAATGATATTAGACAAAAAACTGGCCGGTTCGAATGCTAAATTCCCGGAGGTGAACCAGGATTACGATCCGAGGGATTAAAGAACCGTTCTCTATTTTTTTAGAAGAGAAAGAACGGTTCTCTCTACAAAAAATCAACTATAATTGGAGAGATAAAGTTTTGAACTCAAATAATATTCACCGGGTGAACCAAAGTCAACCGGTGAACACAAAAATGAGTAGTTTCACCCGTTGACTTCAAGTCACCGGGTGAATATAAAAAAAGAACCGTTCTCTCCATTTATTGAATAGAAAGAACGGTTCTCTCTTGCCCTAAAACAACAATCAATTTTTATTTCACTAATTCAACACACATTAATTCAATTGCATTCCAGTTCTCGCGAACAGGATTTACTGAAATAGTTTGATCTCCGGTTTTGGTAATTTCAATTTCACCCAACGAAATAATTTCAAATTTATCGTTGGTAGATTGAATTTTGGATTCAATTGTATTATAGCCGGTTTTAACATTCAATTTGCATGTTTCATTTGCTTTGATTAAAGCTTCCACTTTATATTTACCCGGTTCTGTGATATTGAACATCCACTCTAATAGGACCCGCGAATCTACCCAGTTTTGAATCACAGATTCTTTTCCCGAACCTGCTAACTGTGCATAAGTTCCGTAACCCTGATTATGAATGTCGGCAAAATCGGCAGTCAATAAAATACTTCCATCTTTTAATGCAGGCATATTACTTGTAACCTCCAATTTACCTTTGGTTTTTACAACTACAACCGTATTTACCAGGTCGAAAATTACCGATGGTGTATGAATCAATAAATCGCCCCCTTCAAATTTATAGACAAACTTTTGCTTTGGATTGGTCAATAAAAACACATCTTTAACTCGCTGTTTTACATCAGGAATACGAAGCTCACCATCTTTAGGCCAGTCGAAAACAAGAAGGTACAATGAAGTTCCCCCATCTGTTTTTTTGGAAGTACAACGTCCCCAAGGCAGCTTAAAAAATGGGCTTGCAGAAGTTCCATAAATCGATTCTCCATTCTGCTGCATCCATCGGCCAATTTGTTTTAGCGGCACAACACTTGAATCAGGTATTAATCCTTCTGAAGTTGGTCCAACATTCAACAAAAAATTTCCTCCTTAACTTGCAATATCAACGAACATTCGAATTAAATCTTTCGATGATTTCCAGTTGTTGTCGAACTATTTGTAGCCCCAGCTTGTATTCATGTTCATACAAACTTCCCAGTCGTAATCCAATACGGTTGGCGGAACATGTTGCTCGGGAGTGGCAAAACCGCCTGGGTAACAACCGATAGCGCAATATACAAAGGCTTTATATTTTCAACGAATATTCAATTCCTACAATATTGATGGAATTTCTATCTGAAAAATAATCCTGCAGTCGGAAATAAAGTCCGATGCGACTATTTTTTGCTATTTTACGGGTTGCCCCTAAATCGAACCTCGATTTATCAAATTCTTTACTTGTTTCATTTCGAAATAATTCGTAACGAACAAAAGGCCGTATTTTATTTCCTTTAATATCGTAAACCAATTTCAACCGTGCCCTAAAATAATTGTCTTCAAATTTACCCTCACCTAAATCGGTGTAATTTGTATAACGCAATCTTAATGAAGCATCAAACCGCCCAATTCCTTTTTTACCGGTTACATCAAAAGCAAAACGGTTTGTAACTTCATTTCCCTTCCGTTTTACATTTGTTTTTATTCGGTAAGTTGCTGCCAATTTTAAAAATTTGATAGGTTTGTATGCTAATTTTCCATCAAACATATATTCATCAACGGTAAAATCGTCTTGAAAACGGACTTCTGGAATTATGCTAAATTCAAATTTTTTCAAAAATTCTTTCGAAAATTCCAATTCCACCCAAGTTCCAAATTTTTTAGTTTTCGACTGAACAACCAATGAACTGGCACATAAAATAATAAAAAGGATAATTGCTTTTTTCATTATTAAACCTCCTTTTTCTTAGGGCCATTTACATCGAAAAATATAGTAATTTGTGCCACATCGCGCAAGAAATCAATTTTATTTATTTCGTAGCGTTTTATCTTAATTCCGGTGCGGCGGGTTAAATCCTTCAGCAACTCAGCTTCATTGTCTTTATGCACATTCTCAATATTTTCGTAAATCACTTGTAACGAATCTTCCTGACGGATCATCAACACTTTTTCAAGAATCCACATGGTACCAATTATCAAAGCATCCACCAATACCAAATCGGCCAAGCCAATAAAGTCTTTTGAAAGGGCATTAATTACCGAAACAGCAATAATTACAAAAAGGTAGGTCATTTCTTTCGGCGGAATGGTGTCGGTCCGGTAACGAATAATGCCAAAAATGGCAAATAATCCGAGGGCAAAACCCAATTCGAGTTTAACATTTTCGAGCAGAAAAACAAGCAGAAAAACAGCTACACTAATAGCAATATAGCTGAAGTAAAACTCTTTTCGACGGCTAATACGGGCGTAAAGCAACACAACAAACGATGTAGCAATTAGATTGAGCGTAAACCGAATCGCCAACATCGTAAAATCTTCAAATTGAAATAAATCAATTCCAAACAATTGTAATGAACACATATTTTATTCGTTAGTTATTATTTTATTCTTCAAAAACCTGAGCCGGGGTTTGAAAGCATTTTGTTTTAACCGGGGGTCTAAAACGGCTCTTCCCACACAATATTTCGATAAGCCCCGCTGCCTGATTTTTTGCTGGCGCAGCAACGATACTATCTGCGACGATTTTAAATTGCGCCCTCTCTTAAGTTCAAAAATAACCAAATTGTCAAACTTAACATCCCCTTTATCATTCCAAAATTTGGGAGCGATATCAATCGTACACCGATCAAATTTATTTTTATGGATTAAAGTAAGTCTTTCGAAATTATTATTTAAAACTGGAAGAAGTGTTTCTCCGTTATGTGGGGATTTTTCAGCAATAAAATCCAATTCCGAATCCAAAAAATCAACGACATTAGAAGTGGTTCCTACTCTATATTTTAAAGTTCTTTTTTTATTGGTTTTTCTTTTGATTTCCAAAAAATCGCTATCCGTAGAAAAATATTTCCTTACCCTAACTTTATGTCGGTTCAATTTCCTGTTATGGTGTTTCAGGTACATCGTATTTTCGGGCGTATCGAAATAGGTAGTTTGGTACACCATTAAGCACTGTCCGTTTATTTCTAAAATATCGTAATATGGAAGTATTGATTCCAGGATATTATTGAGTTTTGAAATATGAAACCAATATTTCCTGTCGATGCGGTCCATCAACTTTACCTCATCAATTTCTTCCAACGAAACGGGATGGAACCTGGACAATATTAAATCTATTTCTTTCAAAAAGGTTAGCTCTTTAAATTGGATGTGCAAAAATGTGAAATTAAATTAACAAAACATTGAAAATATTATATTTAATAAGTTTACATTCTGGCAACTAACAATCTACTTTACCCATAGTATTTACTCTAAAATACTTCCTGCTAAACAGTATCATTAATTTTTCTTTTGTGTGAATCCTATTATCTTTATATTAAAACTATTTTTGTATTGAACAGAATTAAAACATAAAAATGAAATCCAAAATTTATTTTATTATCATCTTCGTATTAGCTGGTTATTTTGTAAAATCACAAAATAATACTGCCACCATTTCGCTTCAACCCGATGAAAAAATATGGTCGGGCACAATTTTACATGGCGATAAAATGCCACTGCCCGATGGTTATCAATTCGACTTTTATGCCAACAATCTCATGAACCAAATTCAGCCTCTCCTCATTAGTAACAAGGGTTTGTACGTTTGGAGCGAGGAACCGTTTAAATTTGAAATCAAGGGGGATAAAATAATCATTTCGAATAATTTGGGTGAGATTAAAACAGGAAGGCATGGAACAACTTTGCGGGAAGCACGTCAATTTGTTTCAGCAAATTTCTTTCCACCATCGGGAAAAATGCCCGATGAACTGTTGTTTTCCGAGCCACAGTACAATACCTGGATTGAACTGACCTACAATCAAAACCAGAATGATATTTTAAAATATGCACATGCAATTATCGATAATGGATTTCCTCCCGGAGTTTTTATGATCGACGACACCTGGCAAGAAGATTACGGATTGTGGAATTTCCATCCGGGGCGGTTTCCCAATCCCAAAAAAATGATTGACGAACTGCACGAAATGGGTTTTAAAGTAATGGTTTGGGTGTGCCCGTTTGTAAGTGCCGACCAAGCTTTGATAGTTCGCAAAATAATGAAAGGCAAAGGTTTTCTTATGCAAAAAACTGATGAAAACACCACTTGGGAAACTGCAAAAGATCCTGCCATTATTAAATGGTGGAACGGTTATTCGGCATTGCTCGATTTTACCAATCCTGCCGCAGTGGAATGGTTCAATTCGCAGCTCGATCGACTGGTTAAAGATTACGGTGTTGACGGTTTCAAACTCGATGCCGGCGACATGAATTTTTACACATCCAACGCACTGAGCAAAAAGCCTGCAACTCCAAACCGCCATTGTGAATTGTACGCTCAGTTTGGCTTGCGCTTCCCTTTGAACGAGTACCGCGCCTGCTGGAAAATGGCAGGACAACCACTCGCTCAGCGATTACGCGATAAAAACCACTCGTGGACCGATATGCAAAAACTAATTCCACACATGATTGCAGAGGGTTTGGCAGGCTACACTTTTTCGTGCCCCGACATGATCGGCGGCGGTGAATATTCAAGCTTTCTTAACATGAACAGCTACGATGAAGCACTCGTGGTCCGTTCTGCCCAGTGCCACGCATTGATGCCAATGATGCAGTTTTCGGTGGCTCCCTGGCGAATTTTAAACGAACAAAACCTGACAGCAGTAAAAAAGGCAGTTGAAATTAGAAAGATTTTCACCCCAAAAATTATGGAACTTACAAAACATTCGGCAAAAACTGGCGATCCTATTATTTCGAATTTGGAATATTATTTTCCAAATCAGGGATTAGCAAATATCTCAGACCAATTTATGTTGGGTGAGAACCTATTGGTTGCGCCAATGTACAAAAAAGGATATTCGCGCAAAGTTACCCTGCCCCAGGGAAAATGGCTGGCTGACGATGGAAAAAAATACAAAGGTGGGAAAACTTACACTATTGAAGTTCCGATTGATCGGATTCCTTATTTTGAAAAACAATGAGACTTTTTTTTGATACGACCATCAAGCTTGAATGATTCATGAATTTTCGTTATGAGAAGTCAAAATGCAAAGAATATAGGGAAGCACAGAGTTGAGTCCCGCAGAAATAGCCTTAGGAGTTGTAAATTAATAAACGCTTGTTTTATGCGTAGATATTTTGTTTTTTAACGAGTTGAAAAATCGGTAAATAGTGGTTCTATTAAAAGAATTTTTCAAAGAAGATAAAAAGCAAAAGAACAAGTAGAAAACGAGTGGTTATTTGTTTACAATTCCTAAGCTATTTTGAGAAACGAAAGTCGAGCCTGCCTGACCAGGCAGGCATTGTCTTTATTCAAAGTAGTTTGGTTTAGGAATAGAATGATTTGTGAATAATGCAGGCTAAACAAGCTACCTAAAATCCTTTCGATATTCAGAGGGTGTTTTTTTCATGATGACCTTAAAATAGTGGTTAAAATTCGCGAGGTTATTGTAGCCACTTTCGTAACAAATCTGGGTAATCTGTTTGTCGGTTTCGGCAAGTAATTTTGCGGCAATCCCAATGCGGACACTTTTCACATAATCCATAAAAGTTTTATTCGTTTTTTTCTTAAAATACCTGCAAAACGAGCTGGGTTCCATATAAACCAATCCTGCTGCTTCTTTCAGTTTTATACCTTCTTGAATGTTTTGAAAAACATATTCGTAAATCTTATTTACCTGATCTTTATCTTTTTCATAGGCATTTGGCAACGATGAGGGAAGTGTCAGGTATTTCCTCTCTTCAATCAGTAGCAAATGCTTAAAAACCTTAAGCAATTCAATGTATAATTCCAGCCCGCTTAGGCTTGCCATTTTTTGCAATAACAAGCCAACTTTTTCAGCTTTTTGCCCTTTAAAAGAAATCCCATTTTTCGCATCTTTCAGCAGTTTAACAACCGGCTCCAACTCGGGAATGTTAAAAAAATCAGAGCTAATAATGTTTTCATAAAAATGAGTTACAATACATTCCGGTTCTATATCTTTTTCAACTTCCAGTATTTCCCAACAGTGTGAAATATTCGGGCCAAGTAACACCAGATCGCCTTTAGTATAACTTGAGATATGATTACCTACAATTCGCCGACCGGAGCCTGAAGTAATAAAATTAAGCTCAAAATTTTTATGTGAATGAATTTTATCAGAGTCAGGATCCATCTTTAATTGACGTGTAATAAACGAGCGCTTGTTGGGCACAAAAATTTTTTCGTAAATAAATTCCATATATTTATTTTTAACCTTAACAGCGTAAATATATGGAATAATCCTTACAATTGAGTCAAAATTCAATGCAAATAAAACAATATATCCGAAGCAAAAACCTTTACAATCACCTTATTTTGTAAATGAATGCTTGAAATTAAACTGCTACAAAAATTAATTTGCTAAAGGCAGGCCATCTCTAACTTTAAGCATTCATTTGAATATTTCAGAATTAATAATTTTATATAATCGAATGAAACTACCTTTAAGAGGAATTATTCCTCCTGTCGTAACCCCACTTCTCAATAATAATGAGATTGACCAACAAGGGCTGGAAAATTTAATAGAGCACCTGGTTTTGGGTGGAGTACACGGTATATTTTTGCTTGGAACAACCGGAGAAGCAACAAACCTAAGTTATCAACTTCGCAAGGAATTTATTGAAAAAGCATGTGCGTTAGTAAACAAAAGGATTCACATTGTTGTAGGAATAACAGACACTTCTTTCGATGGTTCGCTGGAAATAGCTGAAACGGCAAAAAATGCCGGTGCCGATGCGCTTGTTATTGCCGCACCTTATTATGTGCCAATTTCTCAGGACGAAATGGTGGAATATCTTGAAGATCTGGTTCCAAAACTACCATTGCCATTTTTGATGTACAATATGCCAAGTTGTACAAAAATGCACATGTCGCTCGAAACGGTAAAAAAAGCCAAAGAACTGGGTGCAATTGGCATTAAAGACAGTTCGGGCGATCTCGCTTATTTATATTCGCTTATTGAAGAGTTTAAAGGCTCTCCTGATTTTTCGATAATTGCAGGATCTGAAATCTTTTTGCCTGAAACAATCTTTAACGGAGGCCATGGAGCGGTAGCCGGTGGAGCAAACCTTTTCCCACGTTTATTTGTAGATTTATATGAAGCTTCGATGGCACGGAATCTAACAAAAATCGCTTTACTTCGTGAAAAAGTAATTCAAATTGAAAATAAGATTTATAATGTAGGCAAAAACTCATCGAAATATATTAAAAGTATAAAATGTGCTTTATCTGGAATGGGAATTTGCAATGATTATGTCGCACACCCTTTTCGTAAGTTTAATGAATTGGAACGTAAACAAATAGAACTAAATTTGAAAGAATTAAACGAATCATTTTAATACAATACTATGGAGCTGCCAGTTTTAGACCTTGCCGTATTTATAATAATTACATTTGGGAATGTTTTGTTTGGAGCCAGTTTTTACTTCCGTAACAAAACATCGGAACAGTTTACAACTGGCGGAGGTAAATTACCTGCATGGGTTGTTGGCATGTCGATTTTTGCAACTTTCGTTAGTAGTATTAGTTTTTTGGCCCTGCCCGGCAAAGCTTACATATCGAACTGGAATGCACTGGTTTTTAGTTTTTCTATTCCCATCGCATCCATTCTGGCAGTTAAGTTTTTTGTTCCCTTGTACCGGGGACTAAACAGCATTTCTGCATACAATTATCTTGAAGTCAGGTTTGGACCGTGGGCGCGTATTTATGCATCAATTTGTTACATCTTAACACAATTAATGCGAACAGGAGCTATTCTTTTGCTCCTGGCACTTCCACTAAATGCACTATTTGGCTGGGATATTAAAACAATTATTATTGTAACAGGAATCGCAGTAACGGCATATTCGATGCTGGGTGGTATTCAGGCAGTAATCTGGACCGATGCTATCCAGGGCATAATCCTAATTGTTGGAGCCATTGTTTGTGCAGGAGTATTAACTTTTTCGATGCCGGAAGGACCTTCTCAAATATTTGAAATCGCTGCTGCAAGTCATAAATTCAGCCTTGGAAGTTTTGGAGCCAGTTTCTCCGAATCTACCTTTTGGGTAATACTTATTTACGGTTTATTTATTAACCTGCAAAATTTTGGTATCGACCAGAATTTTGTTCAAAGGTACATGACAACAAGTTCTGTTAAAAAAGCAAAATCATCTACTTTGTTCGGGGCTTTATTGTATCTCCCAGTTTCGCTCATCTTCTTTTATATCGGCACTGCCCTCTTCTCATATTACACTGCGCAACCCGATTTATTGCCAGCCGAATTAAAAGTTCCGGGAGCGGGCGACAAAGTATTTCCATATTTTATTGTAAATGCCCTGCCAACAGGTTTAACGGGCTTACTTATTGCAGCCATATTTGCAGCCGGAATGAGTACTATCGCAACCAGTGTAAACAGTACTGCTACACTTGTATTATCAGATTATTACCAGCGTTATTTCAACAAGAATGCCAGTGAAAAATCATCGATGAAAGTGCTTTACATTTCATCTGTAATATTTGGGGCACTGGGAGTTATTATTTCGTTGGCCCTGGTTGGTGTTGAAAGTGTATTAGATGCATGGTGGTCGCTGGCTTCAATATTCAGCGGCGGCATGCTCGGCCTTTTCTTATTGGCTTTCCTTTCAAAAAAAGTACGAAATATCGATGCCGTTATTGGCGTAATTATCGGGGTTATTGTTATTGTCTGGATGAGTTTATCTCCGCTGTATTTTACGGAAGGGAACCTGCTGGCTTTCAAAAGCCCTTTTCATAGTAATCTGACAATCGTAATGGGTACACTGGTTATTTTCCTTGTTGGCTTTATTTCTATGAAGTTTTTTTCAAAAAAACCTGCTAAAAAATAATTCTTTTACAAATTAATATAGAACTACTATGAAACCAATAACAAACCTGCTTTTTGTAATGTTAGTTTCGGCAAACATTTTTGCGCAACAACCATTTAATGGGAAAAGCGCAGTATTAAAAACAGAATTTATTTACAACGCAAAAGACGTTCCTTTTCCAAGTTGCCACGCATCAACTATTGTTGAATCGAACGAAGGTTTGATTGCCGCCTGGTTTGGCGGAACAGATGAAAAAAACCCGGATGTTGGGATTTGGCTTAGCAGGTTTACCGATGGGAAATGGTCAATCCCTGTAGAAGTGGCGAATGGTGTTCAAAACAAAGATTTACGCTATCCCTCGTGGAATCCGGTCTTGTTCAAAAAAGACAATGGTGAAATTGTACTTTATTATAAAGTTGGCCCCAATCCGCGTAGCTGGTGGGGTTTATTCAAAACATCGACTGATAACGGAAAAACGTGGTCTCCCGAAAATAAAATCCCAAACAACCTGCTTGGCCCAATAAAAAATAAACCGGTGCGGTTGCCCAATGGAAATATATTATATCCTACAAGTTTTGAAACCTCAAAAAAATGGAATATTTACCTCGAAACCTCAACTCAAGATTTAAAAAACTGGCACAAAATAAACATCGACAACAACAATTTAAATTCCATTCAACCATCAATCCTATTTTATAAAGATGGTAAAATGCAATTGCTTTGTAGAAGTAAAAACAAAAAAATAAACCAATCGTGGTCGGAAGATAAGGGGGAAACCTGGTCGGCAGTAACACCCACAACACTTCCAAACAACAACGCAGGTACCGATGCTGTTACGCTTGCCGATGGAATGCAAGTCCTTGTTTTCAACCCCATTATTAAAGGAAGAAATAAATTGGCGGTTGCAATTTCGAAAGATGGGGTAAATTGGAATGCCGCTATTTTATTGGAAAACGACTCAAAAAAATCGGCAGAATACTCGTACCCCGCTGTAATTCAGACCAAAGATGGATTAGTGCACATTACTTACACATGGAACAGGGAATTGATTAAACATGTGCTTGTCGATCCTTCAAAAATAAAAAGCAAAGCAATTGTAAATGGCAAGTGGCCAGTTCAATAAGAAACTAACGCCATTTAAAAATTACGATCAGGTTAATATTCACCAATAAAACCATAATGGGTTTTAATAAAGAAAGCAAGGTGTTTCTCTGTTAAAAACGCCACACGCAAATTGCAATATTTGTAGTTAAAAATCGTGAAAATTACATCTCGTTATAAACAGCACTTAAATATGCCCATTTTTGGGTTGAAGGGTTAAAAATTGGGGTTGAAACTGATTGCTTTAAGTAGGCAGTAGTTTAGAATAAATGTAAATTGCACCCCTTGATTTGTTGATTAAGGATAACATAAAACAGAAATAAATTCAAATTAATTTTACATTTTAATTCATACAATTTCAAAACAAATAAAATTATGATGAAAAGAATTATCGGACAAAGTATTGTTGCACTGTTATTAATCTTTACATTCTCCTTTTGTACAAGACAACCGGAAGTTACGCCTGACAATGCGCTTCAATCATACCTCGATAACGGCGACAATTCTTTTAAATGGGAAGTTCAGGATTCAACAAAAACCGATGGAGCAAAGCTTTATCGTATCATCTTTACTTCACAAACCTGGAGAGATACAGTTTGGAACCACGAACTCACAGTAATTGTTCCCGATACAGTAAGCTATAGCGATGGATTGCTTTTTATAACCGGAGGGAGTATTACTAAAGGAGAACCGAATACGCACAAATGGGACAAAAAAGAAATTGTTGCATTGGAAGAAATCGCGAAAACAAATAAGGCAATAGTTTCCATTGTTTGGCAAGTTCCAAACCAGCCTCTTTACAATGGTCTCACCGAAGATGAACTGATCTCGTTCACACTGCACAATTTCCAAAAAGACAGCGATTATACCTGGCCACTACTTTTTCCAATGACAAAAAGCGCTATTAAAGCAATGGATGTTGTTCAGGAATTTTCTTCAAAATCGCTAAAATCAAAAGTGGACCAGTTTGTAGTTACCGGGGCATCGAAACGCGGTTGGACGACTTGGCTTACCGGAGCACACGACAAACGGGTAAAAGCAATTGCACCAATGGTAATAGACATGCTAAATATGCCGGTAAGCATTGAATACCACAAGGTTACGTGGGGCGAATACAGCATTCAAATTGAAGATTACGTTAATCTGGGAATTGCACAGCAAGTAAACACACCCGAAGGAACAAATTTGGTTCGCATGGTTGATCCATATTCGTATCGCCGAATGTTGACAATGCCCAAAATGTTATTTATGGGAACTAATGATGAGTACTGGCCGGTTGACGCAGTTAAAAACTACATCGACAGTATTCCGGGCAACAATCATATTTGTTATACTCCCAATGCAGGGCACGACCTGGGAGACAGAAAAACATATCTTGCCGGTATTAGCGCATTCTTCGGAACAAGTATTACAAATGGCATTTATCCAAAGTGCGATTACTCAATTACTGAAGAAAATGGTAAAATTAACCTAAAACTTCAGGCAACTCCTGAAATTCTTGAAGATGCCATTTTGTGGAGTGCTACCTCGGAAGATCGCGAATTCAGGGATAAAGTTTGGAGCAGTGTGAGTTTGGGGAAAACAAAGGTGGCCCAATTCAGTCAGGAAATTGATTATCCTGAAACCGGATATAAAGCATTTTATATCGATTTGAAATACAAAGCTCCATTTAAAGGCGATTTTACACAAAGTACACGAATGTTCCTGACAAGCAACAAAAAAGTATTGCTCTCTCGCGGAGAATAGAAAAAGATAAATCAAACAGGTTGTGTAAAAATAATTTTTGACAGCCTGCTTCTTAATTTATAAAAATGCGTGTTTTAAAAAAAATCGGAATAACAATTGGGATTATCATCGTCTTTTTGGTTGTGTTGGTTCTTTTCGCCACCGGCCCGGTGGTTGAAACTCCCTATTTTGAAACCGAATACTTCAAAAAAAGCTGTGCTGAAACTGACAGCCTAAAAAATAACCTTGTCCCGGCAAAAGGAAAGTTGCTGGCAGGTTTTTCTAAAATTAGCATCACACCCACGCTATACAGTACTGCCGATAATATTGAAAAAGGAGAGTTCGTACAACTACCACTCGCTGGGTTCGGGGCGCGAAAAGGAATGCCCTCAACAGGCATTCACGATAGCATTTTCGTGAAAGCTGCTGCATTAAAAGTAGAAGACAAACTTGTTGTTTTTGTTGGGGCAGATTTGCTGATAATGCCTCCAAACATCACCGATTCGGTAATGGTGGTTTTATCAGGTAAAGGGATCACCCGCGACGAGATTTACTTTTCTGCTACCCACACCCACTCCAGTTTGGGTGGCTGGGGGCCCGGGTTGGTTGGAAAAGAGTTTGCCGGCGAGGAGAACAAAATTCTCGAAAAATGGTTGGTTAAACAAATATCGAAAGCTGTTATTCAGGCAGTTTCCAACATAAAACCAGCGGCAGTTGCAAGCGGAGATTTTAATGCCGGAGAATATACGCGAAACCGTTTGATTGGAGATTTGGGTACAAAAAACGATGATTTCAGTTACTTTTTCATTCAGCAAAAAGAAGGTAAAAAGGCTGTGATTGGTTCTTTTGCCGCCCATTCAACTTGCATGGGAAGTAAAAACATGGAAATCAGTGGCGATTATCCCGGTTACTGGGAGCGGAAAATGGAAAGCACTTCAGTTGATTACGCCATTTTCATGGCCGGTTCAGTAGGAAGCCAAACAAACAGTGGTAAAGGCGAAGGTTTTGAAAAACCCCGTTTCATTGGTGAATCGCTGGCAGACAGCACCATCAATCATCTCAGAAATATCGTAACAACTGATTCAGTTTTGCTTGCTTCAGCAACCATAAAACTGAACCTGCCCGAATACCATTTCAGGATTACAACCACACGAAACCTTTCAACAGCCCTTACAAAAAAACTAATGCCAGTGCCTGACAATGCTTGTCTTCAGGGAATCAGACTGGGCAATATGGTTTGGATTACAACACCTTCTGATTTCAGTGGCGAGTTTGCACTCCAATTAAAAAACACGCTTGCAGTTAAAGGGTTCGATGGCAATGTTACCAGTTTCAATGGTAGTTATGCAGGTTACATTATTCCAGGCCGCTATTTCTATCTCGACGAATACGAACCCAAACTGATGGGTTTTTTCGGTCCAACGATGGGCGATTATACCTTCGATTTAATCAATCAGATTACAAATATTCTTATCAATTAAAAATGACAATAAAAACACCCTTCGATGACAGTCAGTATGAGCATAGTCGAAGACAAATATCATAAACAAGAAACAATTATTTATTAATTCATGAGTCTCTCCAAAAAGTAGTTTTTCGTCATTGCGACCGCGAGGAACGAAGTGGGAAGCAATCTCAACATACTTGCTGTCAATATTATGAGATTGCTTCGTGCCTGCCAATGACGTACTTTTTGGCTTTTCGGAGTGGACTCATTCATAAAATTATTTTACATGAAAACAAAAATCACAATGTTTGTTATCCTGTTGTTTTTCTTTGCACAGGTACAGTCTCAGACTTTTAAAGCAGGAGCAGCACTACGTAAAATTACCCCCGAAAAGCTGATCCCCATTTCAGGTGGAATGGGAACCCCTGAAATGCCTACCGGAATAAAAGGTGACCTTTTTGTTCATGCTCTGGTTTTGGAAAAAGGCGAAATCCGGATTGCCATTGTAAGTATCGATAATTTGGGCTGGCCGGCAGCGCTGGGCAACCGCTCGCGGGAGCTGATAAAAGGCATTCCCCCAGGAAATATACTGATTGGCGTTACCCACACCCACAGTGCCCCCGATGCTTACGCTTTTCCAGATGAAAACGGGAAAACCGGTGCCGATTTGAAATACCTCGATTGGTGTGTAAAGCAGGTTGCTGACGCAGTTAACGAAGCCGTTTCGAAACTCGAACCTGCATCGCTGAAAATAGCAGTTGGTGAGGCAAAAGGAAAAATTGCCTATAATTATTACGCACCACGTTTATACGATCCTCGAATGGGAGTTATTCAGGCAATTGCCACCACAGGAAAAAACGCAGGAAAACCAATCGCCACGCTCGTAAATTACGCTACCCACCCCGAAATTATGGGAACGGGACGTAAAACAATTAGTCCTGACCTTTGCGGGCCTTTATATGAACGAATTGAATCGAAAGTGGGTGGAATGGCCATGTTTATGAACAGTGCACAGGGCGGAATGGTAACCGCCGACAACCGCTTAGAAGATGGTAAAGAAGCAAACGACTGGAACGAATGCATCCGCATTGGAAACCTGATGGCCGACGAAGCATTGCGAATTATTGAACCTGCTGAGATTGAAAAAAATCCAGATATTTATTGCACTTCCAAAATGATTCAATTCCCTATTGAAAATGAGATAATGAGGTACGTCCTCATGAATTCGCCTATTGCCAAAGGAACAAAACACAACGACGATTTCAGCAAGATTTCAACACAAGTGAACTTATTAAACATTGGAAAAGCACAGGTACTGACCATTCCAGGCGAAGCACTGCCCAATATTGGCTTTTATGTGAAACGCCACATGAAAACCGATGAGCCTTTCCTTTTTGGATTGACCAACGATGCATTTGGGTACATGCTCAGCAAGGAAGATTTTAACAGCTTCGAAAGGTACAATTACGTTTCACACACTTCGCTGGGTGAAATGACCGGCGAAATTTACGAAACTGAAGCATTGAAACTTATTGATTCGAGTCCTGCTCCGGCTGCTAATTAGTGTTCGTCCATAAAGTCCGACTTCTTCGTTACGCTTGCCATAAAAACAGTCATTTACAAAAGTAAACTCCTTTATTTTCTGACTTCGCAAGCCTCGAATTCGAACTTTCTATTCCAAACACTTTACTTTATGAACAGACTCTTATTAGTGTTCGTCCATAAAGTCCGACTTACACTTTTTTAAGGATCTATGGCGTGTATTAGGGAAAGATTGCTTCGTCATTCTTCCTGCCAATGATAGGTTTCCCCAAGACTTCGACTTTCCCAAGTCGAAGAAAATATGTCGGACTTGGTGCCATGGGCATCCCCTTTGGGAAAAGTCCGACTCCTAGTACTGTCATTGCCTCAATATGCACATTCTAAAAAATGGGTGGTGACTACTAATGACATATTTACGTAACATACTGATTGTCAGTGAATATATTAAAGCCTCTGGTTCGCCAGCCGGCAGACGGGGTGACGTTCTAATAGACAACCCGTTAGTATGTCATGCTGAATTTAGTTCAGCATCTTGCTGTCATTTCGAATGAGGCACGAATGAGAAATCTACCAATTTGAAAAAGATTTCTCCTCATTCTTCGTCTGCCAAAGGCCCCATAGGGATGCCTATGGCACATCGCTTTGCGGGAAATGACAAGCCATATAGAATCTGGCATTGCAAGGTACAACCGAAGCAATCTGTTATTAAAAGTACAACTTAAAAATCTGGGCTTACAGTAATTATGGGAAAGTGAATAACTTGTCGATAACGGAAACAGATACAATGAGATGTTCAAACACCTTACTTTTGGGACAGCACTAATTTGAAAAAAAAATGATAAAAAAAAGAATTTTTAAATACGGTTTAATCTCTCTTGGAGTTCTCTTGGTTATCTTCTATTTCTACTTTGCACTCCCCTTTTGGGGAATTCCTTTTAACGCGCAACGGCATGGTAATCCACCACTCACGCCAAAATGGGCACTGGAATGCTGGTTGTGGGAAGACGATGTAAATACCGCTCAGCGTGTTGATGAACTGCTCGATGGTTACGCCAAAAACGACATCCCGGTACGAACAATACTTTTGGATAGCCCGTGGAGTTTGCGTTACAACGATTTTGCTGTAGATACCTTACTTTATCCTAAACCCAAAGAGTGGTTCGGTAAACTACAGGATAATGGTTACCGTGTAGCACTTTGGATGACACCTAATGTGAACAGTTTCAACAAAGGCTTAAGATTAGAAGACGAGCCAACCTGGTATAAAACAGCTCTGGATAAAGGATATTTAGCCGGAAAAGGGAAAGAACTAAAATGGTGGAAAGGGAAAGGTGGTTTTATCGATTACACGAATCCCGATGCGATAAAATGGTGGCATGGGTTACAGCAAAAAGTTTTTGACTATGGAATTGATGCATGGAAATTAGATGGTTCCGCTACACTTTTCTATTCAAAATTAGGTCCGATTCCTTTGTTCTATAAAAAAACTCAAAATGGAATAATGACCACACGAAAATATATGGATCATTATTACCGCGATGAATATGCTCACGGCCTGGAACAGAACCCCGAATTTGTAACTTTATCACGTTCCATTGACAGGCAATTTCACCCCGAAGGATTTGCTCCCATCGATGCTTCTCCGGTAAATTGGGTAGGCGACCAAAAACATTCATGGGAATCAAAAGCAGAAACATCAGATGAAAACGATTCTAAAAGAGATCTTGTAATGGAAGGCGTAGAAGGTATTGAAATGGCCATTGAAAATGTAATCAACAGTGCAAAAATTGGATATAATATTGTAGGTTCTGATGTTGCTGGTTTTTCCGGGCACACCATTCCCCCACGCCTTTATATCCGCTGGGCACAATTCTCAACCTTCTGTGGATTGTTTTTGAACGGTGGACACGGCGAACGCGCTTTATGGAAAAGAAGCCAGCAGGAATTAGAAATAATCAGAAAATTTTCCTGGCTCCATACCGAGTTAATCCCGTATATGTACCATTATGTGGTAGAAGCACATAACGGAGGAAAAACACTTCAACAACCTGTAAAAGGAAAATACCACTATCTTTTTGGAGAAGATTTTTTAGTTGCACCGATTTATAAAGATGAGTTAGTTAACACAGTTCATCTTCCTAAAGGAAAATGGAGGTATTTATTTAATGATAAAGAAATAATTAAAGGACCAATTGTTTTTGATCGTGAGTTTCCACTCGATGAATATCCTGTTTACATCCGCGAGGGGGCAATTATACCCATGGATGTAAAAAGGGGATACACAAATTTTGGTGACGAAAATTCGAGCGATTATCTTACATTGCTGATATATCCAAATAAGAAAAACAGTTTTACCGTTTATCATTCAAATGAAAAAGAGAGCACAACGGTAACTGTTGAAGCGACATCAAAAAAAATTGAGATAACTTTGCAGGGTGTTAAAAAACCACATATCTTACGTATTCATTTACAAAAAAAACCAGATAAAGTTTTATTGGATAACGTAACTTTGTCAGAACCGGAGAATTACTATTACGATGCAAAAACAGAGAAACTCATAATAAAAACAAAAGAATATAAAATTGGGAAATATTCAATATTGAAATAAAAACTGTTTAATTCAAAATCTTTTAAAAAGCAAAATCATGAAAAAAATATTCTTAAACAGCTTGTTGAAAAAGTTAGCAATACTTGCATTCCTGGCATTAACCATTTCTGTTCAGGCAAATAGCAATTCAAATTCAGAATCGAAAAACAAAGAAACTACCTGGGCTGAAAAACTTGGATTTCCAGCGGGAAAAAAAGTAATTATCCTTCATGCCGATGATGCCGGAATGTGCGAAGAGGCAAATATTGCAACACAACGTTACCTTGAAAAAAATCAAATTCAATCGGCGGCAATTATGGTTCCCTGCCCGAATGCAGAAGAAATGATTCTATGGGCGAAAAAAAATCCAAAAAATGATATTGGTGTACACCTCACCCTTACCAGCGAATGGAAAAACTATCGTTGGGGCCCGGTAGCAGATCCTGCAAAAGTTCCGGGATTGGTCGATCCGGATGGTAAATTTTGGCACGAAGTCCCTGACGTTGTTATGCACGCTTCTGCTAAAGAAGTTGAAATTGAAATTAGGGCGCAAATTGATAAAGTTCTATCAATGGGATACACTCCCACCCATCTCGATACACACATGGGAACCTTGTACGGAAGTGCCGCTTATGTTCAGGTTTTTTTAAAAGTGGCCGAAGAATATGGTATCCCAGCCAATGCAATCGATTTGTCCAGTCCCGAAGTTGTAGCCAAATATAAAGCAGAAGGTTACCCAATTACCGACGATGTAATGAGTTTATTGAACAACTACACACTTCCAAAAGTGGACAATTTCACAAGCGTACCCAACGGAAAGACCTACAATGAAAAACGGGACAACTTTTTCGAACTAATAAAATCATTAAAGCCAGGAATTACTGAAATAATCTTTCACCCATCAACTTATTCGGAAAATTTAAAAACCATAACTAATTCGTGGCAACAACGCAATTGGGAAGCCGAGTTGTTTTCCGATGCCAAAGTCATTCAGTTTTTTAACGACGAAGGGATTGTTTTCACCAACTGGAAAGAGATTATGCAGCGTTTTAAGAATAATAAATAAAAACCAGTTATTCGATTTATTAGTGTAAACTATTGATTGTCACACTAATAATTCACCTAATTTTATTAGGCATAAAGAGTAAATTAGAGGCAAATACTGAACTAAATTCGCCCATAAGTCCATAGCCGCATAGCGATTCTCCATGGGAGTCTTCAATAGGAATCGCTTTGCGGCAATGGAATTATGGAAGACTCCTTTGGTGGATGCCTTTGGCAGAACTTGTTTCAGGGTCTTTGAAATAGTCACTGACAATCAGCATCATACGAAAACCTGCCATCCCCAATCAATACCAATTATTGTTGTCATTGCGAGGGTCCACCCAAATTTTTTGGGCATAATGAGAAAATGACAGTAAGTTCAATAAGGTTGTCATTTCCCACAAAGCGATCTGTCTCAATATTCTCATCTTTACCTGACAACAATGAAATAGAATAAAAAATGGATGAAATTGTGATAAAGTGAAAGGGTACTTGTATAAAGACAAAAAGGACAGGTTCAATAACCTATCCTTTTCTCATTAAACTAACTAACCTAACTAAACCTAAACTTATGAAAATAAACGTACCACAAAGATAAGTGGAGAATTGAATGTACGCAACAAAAAGTTGTTAAATCATGTTAAAGATAAAAATAAATTAACATACTAATTACTGGGCAATAAATGTGTAGTGAATAGTCCCTTTTTGAGCTGGAACGGCACTTGGATCTGCATTAAAAACAGTTCTTAAAGACGCTTCCTTTGCATACAAAAATACCTGTTCGTCTTTAATACTATTATTTTTTCGTGGGATGGCCTCAAGCACTTTACCTTGCCTGTTTACAACAATATCAACAATAACCTTACCTCCACCTTGTGCTAAATATAATGGGTTTAGCAGTCGAACATGAAAACGATTATCTAAATAATAGGCAATATTGCTTTCGCCGGCATAAATAACGTTCTTTATCGAATCTGGCTCCATCCCCTCAGTTGTTTCAACGGGCATTTTAATATCACCAATATCAATAATTTTTTTCGAAAGTTGATTACTTACATCAGAAACCAAATGTTTTGCAGCTTCAATTTCTTTCAAGTATTCATCATCGAAAAACTTGTCAACAGAAGTAGTTGTATTTTTTGAGGCCAATTGATTTGATGCCGTATTTGTCCTGTTTTGATTTTCCAAATCAGTAGATGCCTGTTCATTCGAAGTTTCCTGTTCCTGCACCTCTTTTTCTGTTTCTTTCAAATCGGGCAAAACATTGGGAAAGTCTATTAACAATGATTCTTCTTTAACACTACCTTTCCTATTTACATCGGCTATCAAAAAGAATAATATAACGAGAATATGAAACACGAGCGTACCCATTACACCATAAATATTCCGTTTATATATCTTACCAAATAAATTCACGAAACAAAAATAAAAAATTAACCGCGAAATAGTATTTTAGTTTGAACATTGAATAACATAAAAAAATGAGGTTTTACCCAGACTAACACGCTTTAACGTAATTTAACAACTTATTTCTCCGAAAATCATTTTTAAAATTGCTATTTTTCAAGCATTTATTCCGAAATAAAATAAATCAAAATTCAATCGTTTTTTTTTATTCATGAGAAAGTGTAGAATAATACAAATCATTTTTTTTCTTCTATTACTAAATTGTTTTGGAACAAATCTAAATGCCCAAACATTGGATATTGATACCTTAGTCATAAAGAAAGTACCACCCAAAAAGCAAGAAGTTTTTTACGATAGTTTAAAATACAAGGCAAATCAAAAAAGGTTAACTCAAATAATATACGATTTTCTGATTTCCCCGCCCCGACCGTATGTTGACAAAAAGTTACTGGCACTTAACTATTACAGTCAACTCGAAGGCAAAATAATTTCAGAAATCGAAATAAAACCGCTTGATGTTTTTGGCCCGAGTTTCGAAGATACAACAAGAAAAGCATCAAGTTGGATCGAACGCACTGCAAATAGCATTCACACTAAATCGAACTTAAAAACAATTCAAAAACTATTGTTATTTAAAGTAGGCGATTTTGTGGATCCCGAAGTTATCTACGAAAACGAACGACTTATCAGAACATTACCGTATATAAACGACGTACAAATTATTTTAAAACAGGATAGTATTTATACTGGATTGGTTAAAGTTACCGTACTTACTAAAGACCGGTTTTCTTTTGGGGTTTCGGGAGATGTAAATGGTACCAGTTCTGCAGCTGTCGGAATTTACAATCAGAATATTTTTGGTGTTGGCCACGAAATTTCATTCCGCTTTATTGGGCATGTTTCTAAACAACCTTATCTGGGACTCGAAACTTATTACAAAATAAATAACATCAGGGGAAAATTCATTGATATTTTGGCCGGTTATATGAACTCCTACAGAAACGAAGGTTTCACCCTAAATATAAACAAGCCTTTTATTTCTCCCTCGATAAAATGGGGATACGGCGCGAATGCAATCCGAATGTTCAGAACGAACAGGATTTTTGATGAGGACCCAATAAAAACAGAGATTCCCATGGATTTATCATTTTTCAGTGCATGGGGCGGTCACAGTTTTCAAATAAAAACAGAAAATCCAAACACCACTCAACTGGTTTTATCTGCCGGATTTTATAATCGCAATTATTTTAAACGCCCAACTCCAGGGCCGAATAACAACCAATATTTTTCAAACAGTACATTTTACCTTGCTGGAATAACATTTACCCAACGGCGTTTTGTACAGGATCAACTAATATACAGTTATGGAATTACAGAAGATATTCCAGAAGGGTTTAAAAATGAAATTGTTTATGGTTTCGATGCCAATGAATTTGGGGATAGACATTATGCACACCTGTTTCTTTCGAATGGAAATTTATTGATCAATAAAACAGGTTACTTATACTTAGCCGCAGGGATCGGTGGTTATTTTACACGTTCGGGATATCAACAGGGAGAAATTGAGGCTAGAATTAATTTCATTTCGAAACAAATACATGCTGGTAGAAAACGCTTTCGTTTATTTTCTCATGCAGATTATACTGTTGGCTTGCAAAGATTTGAAATTGAAAATCTAAACCTAAACGAAAACGAAAACGAATTTATTCGAGGGTTTAACAGTAAAGAAGTAGTTGGAAAACAGCGATTGAGCTTAAATTTTGAATATGTACTTTTTTTACGGCGTCAATTCTATCGGTTTAATATGGCCGTTTTTGGTTTTACCGATGTGGGTATTATCGGTGCAAACGATCAATTTTTTTTAACTCAGAATTATTATAGTGGAATTGGCTTGGGAATACGGCTGCACAACGAAAATCTGGTTTTTAAAACCGTCCATCTGCGTTTAGCTTTTTATCCCTTTCATCCAAACGACATGAATTTTATGGGCTTCGTACTTGATGAACAATCAAAAAAACAGTTTTACAGTTTTGAACCAACTGCTCCTCTACCCTTTCGTTTCGAATAGCTTTTTACGGAGAATCTAAATTTCTCTTTAAAATCATACGAATATCATTCTCCATAATATTCGCCAAATGTAATTTCTTTTAACCCATAATATTTCAGTTTTTTCGTGCTTTTAAAGTTTCTATTCCAAAGCTTTGTTGTCGCCGTTATATAAACAATTCGTTCATTGCGCCAAAATAATCCTCGTCCCAACCATCCGAAATATTTTCATAGGCATCTTCTGGAATATTGGTGTGGACCAATTCCAAGCTGGTTCCTTTTTTATGTGGGTGCAATTTTATGGTAACAATAGATCCCATGTTATCATCATCGAAAAACCATTGTTGAACAATTTTTTTGTTCTCCTCGAACTCCAGGTTAATTCCCGAAATACTTCCACCCCACAACGAGAATACAGTACCTGGCGTAGGTTCCATTTCAGCACTTTCGCCAGTCCACATTTCAAGCATCGCTTTATTTGTTATTGCATTATAAATGTCTTGAGGACCTGCATTTAAAGTGTAGTAGCGTTTAATGTTTTTCATAATCTAACTTTTTTCAAAAGTAAATTAAATCTGCCGAAATCAAGATTTATTTTTCTTCAATAATTACACATTTATAATTTTACAAATATTCAAAAATATCTTCTTATTTTTGCACGCCATGGGAAGTTTAGCTAATTATTCGAAGCTCGTAAAATTTGAGCATACCATATTTGCATTGCCTTTTGCCCTTGTTGGTTTTTTCTTTGCCTTAGCCTGAATAATTCACAAATTGTTCTATTGCAAAGCCAAACTGCCATGGGATTTAACCGTTACCTCGATAGGAATATCGACATATTAAACCCGCGGACCGAAGCAAGAGAAATTCCTGCTGGCTTTTTAAATCCTAAACCGGTATTGCTTTTTGTAATTCTTAATTCGATACTTTTTATTGTAACTATATGGTTTATTAACTCGCTTTGTTTTTATCTTTCGCCTGTAGCGCTTTTTGTAATTCTATTTTATAGTTACACCAAACGTTTTACTCCACTTTGCCATTTTGTACTAAGGGCTTGTTGGGAAATAAGGTTTACGTAATTGACGTAGTAATTTTGTTCTTTTTCAAGGCGTAAAATCTGCGAATAGCCAAAGCTATTTAAAGGTTTTACAACGCAGAAAAAGGGCAAAAGAACAAGTC
>JAKIST010000007.1 GCA_021648495.1 Draconibacterium sp. | reverse complement strand
ATAAATATTGTTATGGAGGTTAATTCCATTGGTTTAGAGGAAGTTATTGCAGTTGGTTATGGAACACAACGTAAAGGTGAATTAACAGTTTCTGTATCACAAGTTAAAGGAGAACAACTGGAATCCATCCCAAAAGCGAACATTATGGAAGCTCTTGGCGGACGAGCCGCGGGCGTTAGTGTTGTTTCTTCTTCCGGTGCTCCGGGGGCTGGAAGTTCACTCCGCATACGTGGAGCTAATTCAATTAATTCCAGTGCCGAACCACTATATGTTATTGATGGTTTTCCGGTTGCAGCCACATCAGGTGATCTTTTTGAAGGCTCACGTTTAGGTTTTAATGGAGATAAAACAAGTTTGCTTTCAATGATCAATCCTAATGATATTGAATCAATCGAATTTTTAAAAGATGCAGCAGCTACATCCATTTACGGTTCACGTGGTGCAAATGGCGTTGTTATTATTACTACAAAAACAGGAAAACAAGGTCGTAGTGATATTACGGTAAGCGTGAATTTGGGTGTGCAAAAAATGGCAAAGCAATGGGATATGATGAATGGTGAACAATTTTCCACAATGCTTTACGATGCATACGAAACCGGCGGTATCGATATGGCCAACTTGGCCTTTAATCCAGGTCAACGTTTAGCTGTGCCAATTGATTATAATACAAATTGGGTGGATGAAGTAGTACGCATGGGTAAGAGTCAGGACTATAACGTTTCTTTTAGTGGAGCATCTAAAAAAACAAAATATTCAGGATCTGTTGGGTACTATAACAACGAAGGAATTATTCGGAATAATTCATATGAAAGACTAACTGCTCGCTTAAATGGTGAAACAAAAGGGTTGGACGGTAAATTAACAGCAGGCTTAAATATGAATCTTTCTTACGTTGATCAAAAAACGATTAACAATAGAACAGTTTATCAAGCAGCCTTGCAGGATGCACCGGTTTATCCGGTATATTATCCGGAAGGAACCTTGTATGCAGGATATCTGACACATAATAGTTCAGGTAGCAATGTTTACAATGTACTTTGGGGAGATAGTTATGGTGTTGCAGCATCCAATGCAATGACAATGAAAAGTCCTTTATTCCAAACCGATGTGGCAATGAACCCACAGAATACTGCCCGTATTATAACCAATGCTTTCTTAAGCCTTGAAATTATTGATGGTTTGGTATTAAAAACTTCTGCAGGAGCTGATCTGAACTATTCTAAAATGAAATATCTGGCTCAAAAGAAAGGTCCTTACATGCCAACAGGAGGATCTTTAGAGCACAAACAAAGCCAAACTTATACATGGCTGCTCGAAAATACATTGACATATACTAAAAAGTTTAATAAACATTCTTTAACTGCTTTAGTTGGGCAGTCTGCTCAGGAATATAAGATGGAAGGTCTTGGCATTGCAATGGAAGAAGCAGATCCCGGAAACAACTTCGTCTCTAACAATCCGTTTTTTGTAGATGGTTGGTGGTTCGACAATGGAAAAACAGACCATTTAACAGACCATCATAAATATGCAAAAGTTGCTGACTGGACGGTAGCTTCTTATTTTGGAAGACTTAATTATTCTTTCGATAACAAATATATGTTAACAGCTACAGTTCGTCGCGATGGTTCTTCAAAATTTGGTAAAGAGAATAAATGGGGTACTTTCCCCGGAGTTTCGATGGCATGGAACATGCAAAACGAAGATTTCTTTAATTTACCGAATGTTCAGCAATTGAAAGTGAGAGCCAGTTATGGCGTGGTAGGTAACGGAAATATCGCTTCTTATCAATCTCAGGCATTATTGACCAGCAAGCCAGCAAAACCTATTGGTGTAGTTGTTGCAGGAACCAGCACAAAAGAAAAAGGATTGGCTGATCCTGCTTTAGGATGGGAATCAACAAGTTCCATCGATTTTGGTGTGGATTCAAGGATATATGATCGGGTTAGTATTACCAGTGATATTTACTGGAAAAAAACATCCGATTTATTGTTTGGATTTAATCTTCCACAATCAACAGGATTTGATAAAATTGCTACAACAAATCTTGGAACTATTAAACAGTTTGGTGTGGAGTTGGCTGTAACCGGCGACATTATACAGGCTAAATCAGATGGTGGCTTTAACTGGGAGGGTACTTTAATTCTGGATCATCAGCATGGTAAAGTAACTGAACTTCCTCCAAATGTTGATTGGGTAGGTGGATACATCAGAAGTGCCTTAAATGAACCAATCGGTCAGATTTACGGGTATCAGGTTGAAGGAATTTATAACGAGCAATCAGAATTAGATGATCCGGGGAATCCTTATTCGAATGCTCAATTGGGTGACTATAAGTACAAAGATATAGGCAGTGTGGATGAATTTGGCAATTACATACTGGTACCTGATAATGCAATTACAGGAGCGGATCGTACTAACCTCGGTAATGTAAATCCTAAATTTAGCTTTGGTTTTAACAATTCCCTTACTTATGGCAATTTTGATGTTAACGTCTTTTTCAATGGATCTGTAGGTAATAAAATTTACAATCAAACAAAAAGAATTTTGTTAGATGCCAGTGGCGAACGCAACTTAATTCAGGAAGCTGCGAATCGGTGGACACCCAGCAACCATAGTCAAACCATACAAGCTGCTAATAGTAACCGGAAAAGTCCAGTAGGGGGCAACCCTATTAGTATATTTGTTGAAGATGGGTCATACCTCCGTCTTGCAAACTTAAATTTCGGTTATACGCTACCTAATCATATTTTAAGTTCTATCAATATTCAGTCGATACGTTTATATGCAAGTATAAATAACGTATTTGTTTTGACTAAATATTCCGGATTAGACCCTGAAGTGGGAGGTGGCGATGCATTGGTTTCAAGAGGGATTGACAGAAGTGCTTATCCTAAAAGCCGGACAATATCTTTTGGCTTAAATATGAAATTTTAATCTAATAACTTGTAATAGATAATAATATGAAATTTAAAAATATAATACCAATATTTATTCTGTTGTTTGCATTTGCTTGCTCAACCGAATTTTTAGACGAAGTACATCCGACACAAAATACGTCAGAAAGTTTTTTTGAAAATGATGATGATGCAGAGGCGGCAACAATTAGTCTTTATGATGACCTTTGGAGAAACGTATATGGTAGATTCTTTGATAAATGGTTGTCATATTATGATATGACACGTGGGGATAATCTTATCTTGCCAAAGCAATTTTACAGTAATGATATTGTAAAATATTTAACACTAAATTACAACGAAGAGACGGGAAGCGTTAGGGAAGCATGGCAACGTTGTTATCAGGTTATTTATAAGGCCAACTGGATTATTGATAACGTTTCTGAAAATGAAAACATTTCAGAAGAGGTTAAAAACGCATCTCTGGCCGAAGCATATTTTATGCGTGGATACAACTATTTTACTTTGGTTCGCTTATTTGGAGAAGTACCTTTGGTACTCAAGCAAACAACTTCTGAAAATTATTATCCTGAACAAGCAACAAGCGAAGAGGTCTGGGCACAGGTCGATGCAGATCTTCAAAAGGCTCTTGGAATGTTGCCTGCACCAACTAAAAATTTCATTGATGGGAGAGTGAATAAAGGTGTTGCCAATGCAATAATTGCCCGCACTTATTTGTATCGAACAAAACCAGGTAGTACACAATATTGGGACAAAGTTCAACAATATGCTCAAGCTACCGAAGGGATAGGTGTTTATGGCCTGGAGCCGATGGAAGATTTCTCTAAATTGTTTGTTTATACTACCGAGGATAAGTGGGTGAAAAACACTGAAGTCATTTGGGCTGTCGGTGCAGTTTATGGTCCTATTTATGGAGGAAGACCTTTTATGTACGATCAATCATCTACGGTAGGATGTGGTGCTGTTTCACCAGTGGGTTATGCTACCATAGTGGTTCATAACGAGAATGGTGTTCCATATTTACCTGGTAATGCAAGAACCGGGAGAGCACAATTTGCGGTAAGTCCCGAATTGTCTGACATAATGATTGACTATGGTAAAATCGGTGACAAACGTACCACCGAATTCCTTTTTTATCCAACATTTAATGATTATGGTTATCAAGATCCGGATGATAATACATCTGCTTATGTTAAAAGCGTTATAAATGCAGACTCTTTATATCAGCGTTTAAAAGAAACGAATGGAGCTGAAGGCGAATACCTGCACATAAAAAAATACATGATCCGCCAATTTCTGGGAACGAACATCTGGGACGGCGGTTATTACCACCCAATGATGATGCCGGTTATCCGCTATGCAGATATACTTTTAATGCGTGCTGAAGCCGAATTTAACCTTGGAAATGAAGGTCAGGCAAAAACATATCTGAAAAAAATAACCGATCGTGCCGGCTTTGCAGCAGACTATGTTAATCAATTCTCAGGAGAGGCTTTACACAATGAAATCCTTCAACAACGTAGGGTTGAGTTAATGTTTGAAACACAGCGGGTTCCCGATTTGATGCGCTTAGATTTATTTAAACCACCACATGTTGGAACCTACCCGGGTTCTGTAACCTGGGACGAAAAATTGAAAGTTTTACCAATCCCTCAGCGGGAATTGGATTACAATAAAAATTTGATACAAAACCCCTTGTGGAGATAACTTTTTTATAAAATAGTTTGGTTAATTAATTAAGATGCCGGTTGCGTAAAGTGGTTGGCATCTTTTTTTTGCAGTATCAGGAAATTGTCCCAATTCAATTACAAAAAAATAGGAACTCAACAGATAAAAAGTAAATTTCAAATAGAATGATACGCAAAGTAAAAAACTCATGTTTAACTTATTCTTATGTATTTTGTCGGAGCAACATCTTTAAGTGCCCAAAATACTACGCTCATTTTAGGTAAAACAACATCACAGCACTTAATAAAATCTTGGGAAAAGCTGAAATAATTATAAAGAAAAAAGTTCTTAAATGAAAATTATCAATCAAAAAAGAATGAGATTTCATTCGACCCTTTGGCTTATTTTGCTTGCGCAGTTTTTATTATCCTGTAGTGGGGGGAAAAAATATCAAAGCCCGCAAGTTATTTCCGATGGTAAATATTTATTGCCTAACGGATGGAAACTCTCACCTGCTGGAAGAGAGATTAATTTAGGTGGATTACCATTAAATATAGTTCTTGTACCAAATACTCATTATGCTGTCGTAACAAGCAATGGCTATACTGATCATTTTTTAGCTTTAGTTGATTTGAATGCTGAACAAATAGTTGATCGGCATATCATAAAACAAGGTTGGATTGGATTGGCTGTAAGTAATGATGGTGAGCGGGTATATGCGTCTGCTGGCGGCAAAGATCGTATACTGGTTTTTAATGTAAAGAATAAACGGTTAGACCTAACAAGGGAGATTTCTCTTCCAAACGGTATGTATCCATCTGGATTAAGTCTTGGATCTGACAATAGATATTTATATGTGGTTGGAAATCATAACAATAAACTTCTGCAAATAAACTTGTCAACAAACCAGATTATTTCATCATGGGAAGTAGGAACTACCCCTTATACTTGTATTATATCGTCAGATTTAGAAACCGTATTTGTCAGCAATTGGGGAGAAAATTCTGTGTCTGTGGTTGATTTAACCAAACAGGAAGAAGTTAAGAAAATTATTGTTAAAGATCATCCAAATGATTTGATTTTTAATAGTGATGAAAATTTCTTGTACGTGGCTTGTGGAAACTGGAATATTGTTAGTGTTATTGATTTGAACAGAAAAAAAGTTATTGAAGAAATTGAGATATCACTTTTCCCTGGTGCCCCGCCGGGAAGTACTCCCAATGCCCTTGCCTTAAGTCCGAATGGTAAAGAGTTGTATGTTGCAAATGCTGATAATAATTGTCTTGCAGTAATAGATGTATCAAATCCTCATAAGAGTACCCCTCTTGGTTTTATTCCTACAGGTTGGTATCCAACAGCGATTGCTATATCAAAAACCGGAGAGAAAATTATTGTCGCAAACGGTAAGGGGAGCGTTTCAAGCCCCAGTGGTGATAAAAGCAAAGGACTTCCCGGCGAAAGCATTCACGGAATATTAGAAGGAACTCTTTCATTTATTGACAAACCTGATGTACAACAAATAGATAGATATTCAAAGCAAGTTTATAGTAATACTCCATATCTGAATAAAAATAGAACATTGCCTTCACCTCCCTTCTCACTGGGTGATAATAGTCCAATTAAATATGTTTTTTATATAATTAAAGAGAACAGGACATATGACCAAATATTCGGGGATATGGAAATTGGAAATGGTGATCCATCATATTGTTACTTTCCGGAAGAGGTAACACCGAATCATCATGCACTGGCCAGGAAATTTGTTTTATTTGATAATCTCTATCATGATGCTGAAGTAAGTGCTGATGGGCATTTTTGGAGTACTGCTGCATATGCAACCGACTATGTTGAAAAATCTTGGCCAAGTAGTTATGGTGGTAAAGGAAGCCCGAGATTACAATACCATGATGATTCAATTGCATACCCAAGCAGTGGATTTTTATGGGATCTATGCGCTGCAAAGGGAATTACCTACAGAAGCTATGGAGAATTTGTCAGAGTGTGGATTCCCAAAGGGGATGAAAAATATCCCTCCTTGGAAACTATGGAAACACAACAGTTCTCATCTTCAGAAGAAGATTATAAGAGAGGTATGAAGATTCGGCCTGCTACCCGTAGCTTAGAAGGACATTATAATACCGAATACACTGGAGCTGATTATGTTAAAGGCATGTCTGATAGTACTAGGTTTAATATTTGGATAAAAGAGTTTCACCAGTTTATTAAAGAGGGTGAAATGCCTAAGTTTACCGTACTCTCCTTACCGGGTGATCATCTACTCGGCACACAGCCCGGTGTTCAAACACCCAGAGCGATGATGGCAGAAAATGATTTAATTTTAGGAAAAATGGTAGAAGAGATTAGTCATAGCCCTTTTTGGGATCAAACTGCCATCTTCGTTATAGAAGATGATCCCCAAAGTGGCCCTGATCATGTGGATTGCCATCGCACAGTAGCTTTGGTAATAAGTCCTTATACTCAACAAGGGATTGTAGACAACACCATGTATTCATCATCGAGTATGTTAAGGACCATGGAAGAAATATTAGGGCTACCTCCTCTCACCCAGTACGATGCATCCGCAACTCCAATGTGGAACGCATTCAAATCAAAGCCTGATTTTACTCCATACACAGCATTAAAGAACCGAATACCTCTTAATGAATTAAACTCGAAGAACTCTTTTGGTGCACAAAAATCCTTGGAATTAACATTAGGGCAAGCTGATACCGCTCCCGATGATGAATATAATAGAATATTGTGGTATGCGATAATGGGTGAAGACAAACCATTTCCACCTCGGAAAAGAGCAGCATTCGTTATAGTAAATGAAGAAGAATGAAATTTGGAATTAGATTTAAGTTGCATTAAATTATTAACTTTAAAAAACGGGAGATGGTCAAATTTATAAAATACATTATTCTTTTTTCAATTTTCTTTTTACAGGTGTTTTATTGGTCAGCAAAAGGGTCTTGCAAAGAGGAGAAAAATCAAAAACTCATTGTTTCTTTTATGGAGATCAAATCGACAAATACCGGATGGGGGCTTGCTGTGATAATACAAACACCGGGAGGCCGGACTTATCTTTATGACACAGGGCCGGGGCAATATCCTAACGAGAGCTTTGATACAGGAAGGGATATGATTGCCCCATTTCTGAAAAAGAACAATATTAAGATCATTGATGGCGTGGTGATCACACATGCCCATAAAGATCACTTCGGAGGTTTTAAATACCTGATGGATAATTTTGATATCAAACGATTGTATGATGCAGGATATTCGGGATGTAAAAACTGTGAACCTGAATATGATAATCTTTATAAACCTGAATATATTTCGAAAGGAGGAAAATATCAACTGGTAAAACAGGGCGACACATTAAATTGGGATAAAGACCTTGAAGTTGTAATGCTATCGCCACCACCAACTTACCTTAATAATGATGAAAATGAGGCAAATACGAATTCGATGGTGGTTCGGATAAAATACAATAAAATTACCATTCTTTTAACGTCAGACATTACAATTGCAGGACAAGAGTATTTGTTGAAAAAATTCAGTGCAACCGATTTGAAGGCTGATGTTATGTCAGCTCCGCATCATGGAAATGATTCATACCTCCCGTTTGCAGAAGTAGTTAAGCCAGAAATCGTTATTGCAAGTAGTCTGAATGGAGCCGATGAACCAGCATTAGTAGCACAAAAAATTTACAGTAAGGTGGGGGCTAAAGTTTATGCAACATGCTGGAATGGAACAGTACAGATTGTTTCAGATGGTGTTGTATGTTCGGTTATAACCGAACGTAACAAATAGAAAATAATTGAAATTATTATTGACATATTTTATATTTACATCATGAACAGACAAAAATTAATTTTAATAATTACTATTGTTTTCCTTAGTTCTTTTTACGGAAAGGCTGAGGATTCAAAAACAAATGATAATGTTTTCAACCCGGATTCTTTATTAAACTATCCTTTTCCGACTCTGAGTGATGCTTTTAACGCACTTGGATTTGATCCTTCGACAAAAGGTAATTCTTTTTTTGTGGTAACAGCTGATGTTCATTACGGCAGTTCAGAAGCCGAAGTGCAAACATCCATGATGCCAACTGTAAACGAAGTTAATAAAATGCACCCGTCTCCTGCTTTTTTTTGCGTGAATGGAGATATGATCCGTAGTGCTTCTCATAGTTTTTCAAAAAGTGCTTCTTCAGATGAAAGAAAAACTGCAATTAATGAATTTAAAGCATTTAAAGCGGATGCTGATCTTTTAAATGAGAGAATCCAGTTAGTCCTTTCAATTGGTAACCACGATACAAACCCCAAAGAAATCAACCCTGAAATATTCTGGGAAGTATTCCCAGGTTATCCTCCCTATCAGTCATTCAATTTATCCGGAGTACATATTATCGTTCTCAACGGGCACTCCTGTGGCTATATTGACACAAAACAAATGGAATGGTTATTAAATGATATGAATAAAATTTCAGAAGATCAAACAGTTATCGTCATTGTACATCAACCCTCAATATCGCACATAACCAGAGAACGGGGTATACCTGAAGCTGTTTCAGAGGCTTTTAAAAACCATCAAGGATTGGTTTGGTTAATTGGTGGGCATGAACATATTAACTCGGAAAAAATTTTTCAGTTACAAAAGACAAAATTAATCGAACATGGGATTACTACTGGTACCTTCGATATGTGGGGAGGGCAGGAAAGACCTGGGTACTGGATTTATTGCCTTCAAAACGGCAAGGTTGCAGGAAGAATTTATAGAAAACTTGAAACCGGATATCGGCTTGAGGCCAAACCCGATTTAAGAAACGCGGAAAAAATCCATTTGCCCTTTGACCATCTTGAAAATGTTGTATGGAAAAGGTTTGCCGGAGCTAAGGACGAAGAAAAATACCTGGTAACCCTGAAAGGTGGGAAATGCCATAATTGGTGGTCGTATGTTAAAGAACTAACGTATCGTCTCCCTTTAAAGGAGACAGGTAATAGTTGTACTAAAATTGCCATGCTTTGCGAATATAAAAAAACGGATCAAATTTATAATAAAGGCCAGTATTATCTATCAACTGACCAACGGAACTGGCAAGAGGTTAGACTTGAAAATAAAGAATTTGAAACCTTTACTTTTTTAATTCCGCAAGATTTACTTCAAAGTGAGTATTTATATTTTAAGTTCATCCCGGTAGGTGAAACCCATGTTGGTGGATTTGCACTTTTAAAATAGCAGACTTAACTTTTCGGGTGAAATAAATACTTTAATAAAAAATCAAATTATTATGAAATATCATCATTTAAGTAAGTAAGTAATTGTTATTTATGCTACTAATCTTCGGGCTTTTTACAGGATGTAACAAGAATTGACCATCTCCCGTTTTTTTATTAATAATTTAGTGCAAGTCTTAACTGTCCGTCATCTTGGGGAATTTCAGGTTGGGGGAGAAAAGCTCTGGGTGTCATGTAAGGCTGCATCAGTGGTTAGGGGTTCGCAAGGGAATGGCGAAATAAAATTAAATTGCGATTGGCCTTCAGACCATTGGGCTGTTTTAGCTGAATTTAAAATTAAATTAATTAAATGACCTAAATCAATAAAACTGGAAATATGCAACTAAAATTAGTTATAGTAACATGTCTTATGGCATTTGGGTTAAAGAATCAGGCGCAACCGGAAGTACCCATTCCAACACAAGCCCAGCTTGACTGGCAAAACGCCGAACTGGTAGCTGTTTTTCATTACGATTTACATGTTTTTGATGAAAAAAAATACAATCAGCGAGAAAACCGGATTACCCCAATTACAGACTATAACATTTTTAATCCTAAAAATTTAGATACTGATCAATGGGTGAAATCGGCAAAAGATGCTGGCTGCAAAATTGCTATTCTCACAGCAACTCACGAAACAGGGTTTGCACTTTATCAAAGCGATGTGAATCCATATTGTTTAAAAGCTGTAAAATGGCGTAACGGGAAAGGAGATATTGTAAAAGACTTTGTGGAATCGTGCCGAAAATATGGAGTTAAACCCGGTATTTACATTGGAATACGCTGGAATTCATTTTATGGAGTTTACGACTTTATGGTAAATGGCGATGGCAAATTTGCCGAAAACCGGCAAAAATACTATAACAAAGTTTGCGAAGGTATGGTAGATGAGTTAATGTCGCGTTACGGCGATTTGGCAATTGTATGGTTCGATGGTGGTGCCCATGGTCCGGAGAAAGGTGGTCCGGATGTATTGGGTATCTTTGAAAAATATCAATCCAACTGCATTTTTTACCACAACACGCAACGTGCCGATATTCGATGGGGAGGCAGCGAAAGTGGTACAGTACCCTATCCCTGTTGGGGAACTTACCCGTTTCGTTATTCTCATTCAACTAATCAGGAAGTTATTTACAAAAACAATTTTCAGCTATTAAAGGAAGGCGACCCAAATGGTAAATATTATATGCCTGCCATGAGTGACGCACCTTTGCGCGGATACAACGGTAGGCATGAGTGGTTCTGGGAGCCGGGCGATGAGGCTCATATTTTCCTAATTGAAAATCTGGTAAAAATGTATTATAACAGCGTCGGGCATAATAGTACGTTAATTTTGGGGTTAACGCCAAATGCTGATGGATTAATGCCGGAGCCTGATGTAAAGCGATTAAAAGAATTTGGCAATGAAATAAACCGACTGTTCACAAATCCCATCGCAACTACATCTGGCAATGGCAAAAAGATTATACTGAAACTAAAAGAGAAGCAAAAAGTAAACCAGTTGGTTTTATTGGAAGAGATTGCCCTTGGTGAAAGGGTACGGGAGTTTGTAGTGGAAGGTAAAACAGCAAATGGCTGGAAAAAACTATCAGAAGGAAGTTGTATTGGGCATAAATATATTGCCAGATTTGATGAGGTGGAAGTCTCCTCATTTCGACTAATGATTAAAAAAAGTGTTGCAGAACCGGTTATCAAAGAGTTTGCAATCTATAATTCAAATTAAAATGAATAAGTTAAAATATATATTTATCGTTTGTGTAACATTACTAATATTTACTTCGGCTTGTAACTCATACAATAAGAATATTCAGGATGAAACTCCTGCTACTTTTCAATTAAATATAAATGCACCCATAGATAAATGGGATGAAGCCATTCCGCTGGGCAATGGATTAACAGGAGGTTTGTTGTGGGGAAATGGAAACGAAATCCATCTTTCGCCCGACCGCGATGATCTTTGGGATCTCAGGTCTCATCCTGGATTTACAACTCCTGGATTCTCGCATGAAACAGTTCGGTGAATGGATTTGGCCTGACAGACAGATTCGCTTAATGGATATTTCGGACAAAGCTGACCCCCCGGATTCGGAGCTAAAATTGGCTGATATTTTGACTGATGTTGGTGTCGGCCCAACCAAACAGGTCATGGAAAATCCATTGAGGCATGTTTCTTTGCAGCAAGTTGGGTGATTACAGTTTCAGTTTTTGTGGTAATAATTCTTCTGGTCTGTTGACTTTGTGTTGTGGGTATTTTTAGAGTCTTGCTGAGTAGTAACAAATTCCGACTTTCGGATGCTAATGATAGTTTTAAATGAGAGCATTAAATCACCGCTCCTCTCTCCTAAAATGCGCCGGCGACAACCCAATCTGTTTGGTGAAAATCCTTGAAAAATAGTAGGGGTCGTCGTAGCCCAGTTTTCTGCCAATAACTTTTACTTTCAGGTTGGTTTGCGTTAGGTATTTGCACGCTCTTTCCATTTTTAGGTGAATAAAAAAATCGAGCGGTGCATTATCGATATTGGTTTTAAAAAGCTTGTAAATGTTTGAGTTTGAGCAGTTAAATCTCTCCGCAATTTCGCTGATCTGAATATTCTTGTGCAGGTTGTTTTTCATAAATGAGATTACATTTTTTAGCAAATCACTCTCCGGTTCGCGGTTTATTGCACGGTAAACATCGATATATTTTATCGAGGTCAAAAACTGTTTCAAACAGATATTTGCATAAACAACCCGTTCGAAGTTAAAATAGTCGCTGGCATTTTGCAACATCTCTTCAAAAAGCAGCAACCGCTCTTCTATCCTTGAGTTTTCATGGGGTTGGATATCCACAACCCGGTTGATTGCAGGCGAGTAAATAGCTGCATTTCCCCCGGTGTAGTGTATCCAATAATTTGTCCACGGATTTTTGGGGTCAGCACCATAACTTGAGATTCTCTTCGGTTCAATAATAAACAGTTGGTTTGCTGAGAGCTTTTGTCGTTTACCATCAACTTCAACCCAGCCTTCTCCTTCAACACAATACAAAAGAATAAACTGACTGCATCCCAACGGGCGGTTTCGTAAATGCCCCAAAGCTTTCGGAAAAATACCAATATGGGTAATGTACAAATCATTCACCCGCGGGTCTTTTAATACTCTCTTTTTTACGAGCCCGGGCAAATAGGTCATCCGTTGACCTATAAATCCATCTTTTTTATATTCGATGTTCTCCAAATCAGACTCCATAAATATTAAATTATATCATAGACTTTAATTCAGTAATTTACACTTAAATTTTAAAAACTGTATAAAAATAGCAATTTCAAATAATTAGTATAGAATCATCCATCTTATTTCATTAATAAGCTATTTCAAATAATTTTTATTACCTCTATTTTTGCATCTATTGTGTGTTTAAACAAAAACTATTTAGCTGAAATATAAAACAGGCTGAATATATGATTATTAACTATTAACCTAAATTGAATTCTTATGAAACTCAGCTTATAAAAAAGAGATTACTACTCATACTTCGGCGAAATGACAGCAGGAGATGCTGGTTTCTGTCATTTCGAACAAGGTGAGAAATCTGTTACAATCTAATACAATCTGTTATTTAAATATTAAACTACATTAGCGTATGAAAACCTTATTTTCTCTTATTTTCACTCTTCTCTTTTCACTATCTGTTTTTGCACAGCAAACATCTCTAAAACCCGAATTGATTAAAAATTTTCAGGACATGAAATTTGGGATGTTTATTCACTGGGGACCGGTAACTTTGCGCGGAACGGAAATTGGCTGGTCACGCGGTCATCAGGTTGAAATGAACGATTACGACAACCTCTACAAAGAGTTTAATCCGGTGCTTTTCGATGCCGACAAATGGATTAAAACATTGAAAGATGCGGGGATGAAATACTTTGTTTTTACTACCCGGCACCACGATGGATTTTCGATGTGGGACACCAAATTCTCCGACTACAACATTATGAATACGCCCTATAAAAAAGATGTTTTAATGGAGTTGAAAAATGCCTGCGATAAATATGGAATCATGTTCGGAACGTACTACTCCATTTGCGACTGGCGTCACCCAAATTATCCAATTTCAAGAATTGAAGGAGTGGAAAAACCCGATGCTGATATGGATAAGTTTTACCTGTTCCTAAAAAACCAAACCAAAGAATTAATTGAAAAATACGGTACAAAAATATTATGGTTCGACGGCGAATGGGAAAAGCCGTGGACACATGAATATGGGCAGGATTTTTACAGCTACCTGAAAGGGCTCAACGAAAATGTATTGATAAACAACCGCGTTGACAAAGGACGAAAAGGGATGGAAGGAACCACAAAATCGAAAGAGTTTGCAGGCGATTTCGATACACCCGAACAACGAATTGGATCTTTCGATATTGAAAACCCGTGGGAAACCTGCATGACCATTTGTAACCAGTGGGCATGGAAACCCAACGACAAAATGAAAAGCTACGACCAGTGTATGCAAACATTATTAAAAACTGTTGGAGGAGGCGGAAATTTATTGTTTAATGTGGGCCCAATGCTCGACGGGCGAATGGAACAACGACAAATAGACCGGTTAAAGCAGATGGGCAACTGGCTGAAAAAGTATGGCGAATCGGTTTACGGAACAACCGGTGGCCCGTACAAACCAACCGAATGGATGTCGGCAACACGAAAAGGAGATAAAATTTATCTCCACGTTTTTAGCCTGGACGGAGAAGAACTCAAAATCCCGGTCCCCGGAAATAATCAAGTAAAAAACTGTTCGATATTGAAGGGTAAAAAACTAAAGTTTGAGCAATCAAAAAAAGAGTTGATTATTCGAATTCCGGCAGAACAAAAACTGAACGTTGTAACAACAATTGTACTGAAATTGAATGGTGATTCGGGGAAAATTGAACCGATAGAAATTTAAAAAGTAATTTAACTCGAAATAATTATAAGAGGTTATCCATGATTTTGGGCGTAAATGAGGCAATGGCAGGAAGCATATCATTGCTGTCATTCCGAAAATCTACCTAATTTTATTAGGAACAATGAGTCAATAACAGAAAGTTGAACGAAGTGAAATATTTTATTGGGGAAACGTTATTTATTAACCACAAAGCTAATTCAAAACGTTTTCCCCTAGTGAGGGGAAATGTCGAAGACAAAGGGGTCAAAAAACTAATATAGATCAAATCTATCATTGGCAACGCAGTGAAGAATCTCTTTGCAAAGAGAAAGATTTCTCCTCCTTCGTCGTCGAAATGACAAAAGGATACTGAAACAAGTTCTCCATAGGAGTCCTTTGGACAGCATGACGTTATTTATTAATGGTGAATTATTTTTGAACATCACACTGAATGAGTATAATGGAATATATGACAAAAGGATACTGAAACAAGTTCCCCATAGGAGTCCTTTGGACAGCATGACGTTATTTATTAGCGGTGTACCATCTTCGAACGTCACCCTGTCCAAAGGACTCCCTTGGAGAACTTGTTTCAGGGTCTAAAACTAAACCTGTTTGTTTGAAGAGATTTCCCTTGCGTCGAAATGACAAGAAATTTTAACCTGGCGTTAACAATAAAGCAAAGCAAACCTTAATTTTAACCGGATAGTTTAAAAAAACAATAATGAGATTTAAGAAAAACAGCACGAAAGCCCACCCAATTTTATTGGGCATAATGTGTCAATGCCGGAAAGATGCTGAAACAAGTTCTCCATAGGAGTCCTTTGGACAGCATGACGTTATTTGTTAGCGGTGTACCATCTTCAAACGTCACCCTGAGATAAAGAAATATTTATCTGGAGTGTTTGGGCATGAAGTTAGCAGTGTACCATCTTCGAACGTCACCCTGTCCAAAGGACTCCCTTGGAGAACTTGTTTCAGGGTCTAAAACTAAACCTGTCATTGGCAACAAAGTGAGAAATCTGTTACATTGTAATAATTTCTGATATTTTAATATTAAACTACATTATATGCGAATGAAACAAAAAATTCTGATTCTAATAATTTTATCCCTGATTTTTCAGGGCTGCAATAAAAAACCTGACAACAAATCGTTGCCGAATATTGTAATTATTCTGGCCGACGATTTGGGTTATGGCGACCCGACCTGCTACAACCCCAGCTCAAAAATTCCAACTCCGCACATCGACCAACTTGCTACCGAAGGTTTTCTTTTTACTGATGCACATTCGGAATCAGCTGTTTGTACACCAACCCGTTACAGCATTTTAACCGGAAGATATGCCTGGCGAACACGATTAAAAAAAGGTGTACTTTGGCCATGGGACGAACCTTTAATTGAAAAAGAAAGATTAACGTTACCTGAAATGCTGAAACAAAAAGGCTACCGTACTGCTGCCATCGGGAAATGGCACCTCGGCTGGGATTGGCCGGCATCTGATTCTCTTTCGGCGAAAAAAACTAACGGTGAAAATATAAACTATTCAAAAGAAATTATGGGTGGCCCGCTCGACCGCGGGTTCGACTACTATTTTGGCGACGATGTGCCCAACTTCCCTCCCTACACTTTTATCGAAAACAGGAAAGTTACTGTAATTCCAACCGTAGAAAAATCCGGAAATCTATATGGTCATAAAGGGAAAATGGCACCAGGCTGGAAACTGGAAAATGTGATGCCGGAGATTACAAAACATTCGGTAAAATTTATTGAAGAGGCAGCTAAAGATAAATCAAAACCATTCTTTCTCTATTTTGCCCTTACAGCACCACACACACCAATTGCACCACTCACAAAATTCAATGGGAAAAGTAGGGCAGGCAGATATGGCGATTGGGTTTTTGAGGTCGATTGGGCAGTTGGCGAAATTATGAAAGCTCTAAAAAACAGTGGAGCCGATAAAAATACAATCCTGATTTTTACCAGCGACAACGGCTCGCCTGCCCGAAATGGCAAAAATTATGGTGGACCAACGCAATCGGTTATCCGCGATTACGGGCACAACCCGAATGGAAAGTTAAGAGGAATGAAAGGCGATATTTGGGAGGGAGGACACCGCGTTCCGTTTATTGCAAAATGGGATGATAAAATTACACCCGGCAAAAAAACCAATGTACTGATTTGTTCAATGGATTTGATGGCGACCATTGCCGAAATTGTAGATTTTAATCTTCCTGAAAATAGTTCGGGAGACGGGAAAAGTTTACTGAATGTATTAAAAGACAACAACGAAAATGGCAGGGAATTTTTAGTAAATCATTCGCTCAGGGGGGTTTTTGCTATGCGAAAAGGAAACTGGAAACTCATTCTTTCTAATCGCTCGGGTGGTTTTAGCGATGGGAAAAACCCGAATGGTTATGGAATAGAAACTCCCGGACAGCTTTACAATCTTGCCGCTGACCCCGGCGAAAAAAATAATTTATACTCCAAACATCCTGAGATTGTAGAGGAGTTGACAAAAGAGCTGGAAACAATAAAATTAGAAAATAGATGAATTCGAGAGAGCGTGTACTCGCAGCAATCAATCACATTCAACCCGACAAAATACCCATCGATTTAGGAAGCAACCCAAGTTCGGGGATTTCGGCAATTGCGTATGACAATCTGAAAAAATATTTGGGAATGGACCATCGTACACTGGTTTACGATGTGGTGCAGCAACTGGCGCAGCCCGACCAGGAGATAATCGACCATTTCGGGCTCGATATTATTGACATTGGACGGGCTTTTAACACCGGTGAAAATGATTGGTACGAATATACGCTGGCAAATGGCGGCAGTGCATTTTATCCGCAGTGGTACAAGCCGCAACAAGCTGCCGACGGCTCGTGGTTTACCACCGACGAAAATAATCTGATGCTTTCGCGAATGCCAAACGGTGCTACTTTTTTCGACCAGACTTTTTTCCCCTATTTCGATGGATTCCCCGATGAGTATTCGAAGCTGCCCGAGGCGATGCAAAAAGTGATGTGGGTACGCCATGCACATTCACCGTGGGACCACGCAGGCGAAGAAAACTTTTGGCAGCAGTTACGAGAAAAGGCACTTTTTTTAAAAGAGAATACCGACAAAGCACTCTTTTTAAGTGCCGGTTCAAATTTGTTCGAATTTGGAACAATGCTCCGCCGGATGGATAACTTTTTTATGGGTTTGTTGATGAATCAGGATGAAGTTGCAAGGCTGGTTGATGTTATGATGGAGATGCATTTGGCAACCCTCGAAAAAGTTTGCAATGCCGTTGGCGATATTGTTGATGTGATTCGTTTTGGTGACGATTTGGGAATGACAACCGGGCCGTTTATGGACATTGAAACCTACCGGCTGGTATTTAAGCCACATCATAAAAGATTGTGCGACTTCGTTAAAAAGAAAAGTAATATGAAAATAATGCTGCATTCGTGCGGCTCTATTTATCAATACATTCCCGACTTGATTGAATGTGGTTACGACATCCTTAATCCGGTGCAAACCAACTGCCTCGATATGGAGCCGCAAAAATTAAAAACTGAATTTGGGAAAGATATAACTTTTTGGGGAGGGGGAATTGATACAGCATCAGTTTTAAACAATGCCACGCCCAAAGAGGTGAGGAAACATGTTTTAAACCGCTGCGAAATATTCTCGAAGGGGGGGGGATTTGTTTTTAACACCGTGCATAACATAATGCCCGATGTTCCTCCAGAAAATATTATTGCTATGTTTAATGCGGTAAAAGAGTTCAACAAATAAAAATAGTATTTATGGATTTTAGCGTTGGAACGATTGACATTATTGTAATAATTGGATATTTAGTTGGAATTATTTTATTAGGCCTTTTAACTGTGCGGAAAAAGCTGGGGAAACAATCTTCGGAAGATTATTTTCTCGCCAGCCGGTCCTTAAAATGGCCAATAATTGGGGCTGCCCTTTTTGCTGCCAACATTTCAACCATCCATCTTATTGGGTTTGCCGAATCGGGATTTAAATACGGACTTGTTGATGGTTTGTTTGAATGGATGGCAATCCCGTTTCTTGTTTTTCTGGGTTTCGTAATTGCCCCTTACTTTTTCAGGAACCGTGTATCCACAATCCCCGAATTGTACGAACGACGATTTAACGGTACCAGCCGAACTTACATGGTAATATTTGCAATACTCACTGCCCTGCTCATCCACATCGGGATTAGTTTATACGCGGGTGCTGCACTGTGCCAAAAGTTTTTTGGGCTGAACGAAACCTACGGAATTATTTTTATTGCCGTATTAACCGGGATATATACAATTTTGGGCGGGTTAAAAGCAATAACAACTGTTGAATCGGTACAAACTGCACTGCTCATTTTAGGGGCGGTAATTTTAACTGCTTTCGGTATTTTTGCTTTACCGAGTGTTGGAATCCACAGTTTTGCTGCTTTCAAAGCACACCTGAAACCCGATACACTTTCCATTTTGCGACCCACAAACAGCCCGGCAAATCCGCCCGAAGGTGGAATATCGTGGTATGCAGCAATTCTCGGTTATTTTGTTTTGGGAGCCTGGTACTGGTTTTCCGACCAAACAATTGTACAACGTTCGTTAGCATCAAAAACAGAATACGATGCCAAAATTGGCCCCATGTTTACCGGTTTATTAAAGCTGCTCCCGGTGTTATTTTTCCTTTTGCCGGGAACATTAGCTTTTGTCCTTTTCGGGAATGAAATTACCGACACCAAATTAACACTCCCTTTTATGATCGACCGTCTCGTTCCGGTAGGAATTAAAGGGCTGATTATTGCTGCCTTGCTTGCCGCATTAATGAGCTCGGTGGGTGCGGCAATAAATAGCTCTTCAACACTGTTTTCTATGGATATTGTGAAGCGCCTCCGCCCAAAAACAACCGACAAAGGGCTGGTAGTTGCTGGTCGTATTACAGGGGTTGTTGTAATGATATTGGCCATTATTTGGTCGATAAATGCCAACAAATTCGGAGACACAATAATTTATACCGTAAACTCGCTCGGCGCAATGATTGCCCCACCCATTGCAGCAGTATTTTTATTTGGGATGTTTTGGAAGAGGGGGACTGCAAAAGCCGCAAACCTTACTTTTGCTACCGGGTTAATTATTGGGATTTTCTTTTTCCTCTTAGATTTTCCTTTCGAAAACTTACTTCCGGGATTTAATTTCATTGCATCGGTAATTGCAAATAGCAGAGGGTATGAAATTACAGGATCGACAAAAACGGTAACAAATATTCTTGGTATCGGATTTATGATGCAGGCGTGGTGGAAATTTGTATTGCTGTCGGTTATTTTTATTGTTGCCAGCTATTTAACTCCAAAACCAAGTGAAGAGCAAATTTCAAACTGTATAAACATAAACGAGTTTTGGCCAAAGAAATGGAACGGATTAAAAGATTACAGGGTAATTGGGTTTGGGACTGTATTGACTTTAGTAATCATTTGGACCGTGCTTGAAATAATTGCATAATTTTGAGCCTGCTCCGGAAAGTGATTTTTCGTCATTGCGACCGCGAGGAACGAAGCGGGAAGCATTCTCAATATACTTGTTATCAATGGCATGAGATTGCTTCGTGCCTCGCAATGACGCACTTTTTGACTTTTCGGAATGGACTCAATTTTAATAAATAAAATTATCGATACCCGGGCGACATGTTCAGAACGTCATTCCCGCGCAGGCGGGAATCTTTTCCTTTTTTTGATGAGATTCCCACCTTCGTGGGAATGACGGTGAAATATAACGATTTCTATGAATGAATTAAATCTGCTACTAAGGAACTGTTTCGGAATAACCTGACCGTTTGTGCTTATTCTTTCGCTCTTTAACTTCCTTGAAAAAAGCCTTAAATAGCACGCTATTCGCTAATTTTTCAAGTTGTTAAAGAACAAAATACCTTCGCTCAAATTGTTCATCTTATTACATAACAGTTCCTAAAATCCTAAGCGATGAAACAGGTAATATTAGTATTTTTTCTCTTTTTCAGTATTGGATGTATTAATACAGTTGAGAACAACAAAATTCAAAAAAAAGAAGTGAAGCGTTTTGGTTGGGTGATTAAAGTAAAACCCGAAAAACTGGATTATTACAAAGAGCTGCACGCCAATCCATGGCCGGAGGTAAATGCGATGCTCAAAAAATGCAACATCCAAAATTACTCCATTTATTACCGCGATGGATTATTGTTCAGTTACCTCGAATACACCGGTACCGATTTTGATGCCGACATGGAAAAAATGGCTGCCGATTCGATTACCCAAGAGTGGTGGAAATTGACCGACCCTTGCCAGGAACCCGTTGAATCGGCAAAGGAAGGAGTTAAGTGGGCCGACATGGAAGAAGTTTATCATTTGGAATAAAAATTTGGAAGTTGAAGCTGTACAATTTTGTCCTGACTTTAACTCGGAATATAACAATCTGTTCGTTCAGGTTTAGCAGCCGGCCGCAGACTTTATTCCTATCAAGTTACAAGAACGTTGAAGCGGGCTTCGACCCTTGAATTTATAACCGTATCGGTTATTGTTTTTATACAATGTGTGCTCTTTGGTACTTTATTTTGCAGTTAACTGTATCGATAAGTTCAAAGCATTCGCAACGAGTGCGAAATTTGATAAACGAATATCCTCTCCATTTTCAATTCGTGAGATATAAGGTCGTTTTTTTCCAATGAGTTCTGCTAAATCATTTTGACTCATTTTTAATTCTTTTCTCCTGTTTTTTATAATTTCCCCAAAGTAATATGAAAATGCATCTTCCCGAAATTTTTCACGAGATACCGTTCCACGTTTTCCGTATCGTTTATCTAAAAGTTCTTTTGTATTTATTAATTGTCCCATGGTTCAATTGTTTTATTATAAATAATCACGTAATATTTTATCTGATTGTATAATCGCTTTTTTATAATCCTTATTCGATTTCTTTTGAAAGCCGTATAAACAAACAGCCTTTGTTCATTCAGCAAATTTCAAATGGTCAATGGCGAATATGATAATACGAATTTCATTTCCTGTTTTTATCCGAAGTTCATAAAATTGTGTATTCAATAACTTTTTTACGAAGTTTGTATGAACAACTTTCACTTCTCCAATCACTTCGATAATCTGAAAAAACTTTGTCGCAATCCTTTCGTTTTGATTGTCGATAAAGTCCAAACATTCTGTTGTGATTGTTATTTCTCGCATGGCACAAAAGTAACGAATAAGTTACATAAATACAAAAGTTCCTTTTCCCCTTTTCAATATTTGTTGAATCATGACTTTTTTTTGGCTTGTTTAGAATGATGCACAACGTAAAACATGTACAAACCCCAGAATGATATTTTCGATTTTCACAAAAACACTCAAAGGCAGTGAGAGCAGACTCTTTCTCAATTAATCGATAATTTCAAACCCGGTATAAGGAACCAAAACTTTAGGGATTTTTATTCCTTCTTTGGTTTGGTTATTTTCGAGCAAAGCAGCCACAATGCGTGGCAACGCCAAAGCACTTCCATTTAAAGTGTGTGCCAGTTGTGGCCTTTTAACACCCTCTTCGCGAAAACGTAATTTTAACCGGTTTGCCTGAAACGATTCGAAATTGGAAACAGAGCTTACCTCTAACCATTTTTTCTGGGCGGCAGAATAAACTTCAAAATCGAAAGTTAATGCCGATGTAAAACTAATATCGCCACTACAAAGCCGTAAAATACGATACGGTAATTCAAGCTTCACGACCAAACTTTCAACATGTTTTACCATTTCATCCAGTACTTCGTAAGATTTTTCCGGGTGTGCAATTTGTACGATTTCTACTTTATCGAACTGGTGCAGACGGTTCAATCCTCGCACGTCTTTTCCGTACGAACCGGCTTCGCGGCGGAAACACGCACTGTAAGCGGTATTTTTATACGGAAGGTTTTTTGCATCGAGAATTACATCGCGGTAAATGTTGGTTACCGGCACTTCGGCGGTTGGAATCAGATACAAATTATCGATCCCGACATGGTACATTTGTCCTTCTTTGTCGGGTAGTTGCCCTGTTCCAAAACCTGAAGCTTCGTTTACCATCAGCGGTGGTTGAATCTCTTCGTAGCTCGCTTCCCGTGCCTGATCGAGGAAAAAATTTATTAAAGCCCGCTGTAACCGCGCACCTTTCCCACGGTAAACCGGAAATCCCGCTCCGGTAAGTTTTACGCCTAACTCAAAATCAATGAGATTATATTTTTGTGCCAGCTCCCAGTGAGGCAGGGCTTTTCCCCCCAATTCAGGAAATTCACCAACCGATTTCACCACTTCATTGTCATCCTCGCCTTTTCCGAGCGGAACTGATTCGTGTGGAAGATTGGGCAATTGAACCTGCAACTTGTAAATCGACTTTTCAATTTCAGCAAAATCAATATCGTACTGTTTAATGTTTTCCTTTAATTCTATAGTACGTGCTTTGGCAATATTTGCTTCTTCAGCTTTGCCTTCACGAAAAAGCAAGCCAACTTTTTTCGAAATTTTATTCATCTCCGATCTAACCCTGTCTGCCTGACCTTGCAGTACATTCTTTTGACGATATAAATTGATTATATTTTTAACAATCTCCGAAGCATCGAAATTTTTTCTTTTCAGCTTTTCAATAACCAATTCCGGCTTGTCTTGTATGAATTTCAGATTAAGCATATCTATTTTATTTTTATTGAAAGTGCAAAGCTAATAAATGAATCTTATTGAATTGTGAAGGGTGAAATATTTTTGAGTTTGTCGTGCATTTTTTGAAATAAATTTATCCTAATATTTTTCCTTTCGAACAAAAGGGAACCTTTACTTTCTTTTCAAGCGATTATTTTATGATTAGGGTGAATAAGACTCAATTCATACCTTTGGGGAAAATAAGAAACACCGAATAAGAAATAACAAATGAGAAAGTTTGACTTTATTTTTTATTCGATATTTTAGACTTTTTTATTCCAAACATTTAACCCGCATTATTCATGAATTTTCGTTATGAGAAGTCAAAATGCAAAGAATAAAGGGAAGCGCAGAGTTGAGGCTCACAGAAATAGCCTTAGGCATTGTCTTTATTCAAAGTAGTTTGGCTTCGGAATAGAATGATTTGTGAATAATGCAGTTAAAGACCCAAAGCTCAATTTCGAATTTTAAAAAGAATCATACCCACTCTTTTTGTAACTTTGAAAAAATAGTTGGCAAAATGCAGGAAGCACTTTTTTATTCAAAGCTGGGAAACAACAAAGTTCGCTGCGAACTTTGTCCGTGGTTTTGCCAATTAAACTCAGGGCAGACCGGTATTTGTAAAGTTCGCACCAACGAAAAAGGAAAACTAATAACCTTAGTTTACAACAAGGTTGCAGCGTTGGGCACCGACCCAATCGAAAAGAAACCCTTGTACCATTTTCACCCCGGCAAAAATATTTTATCGCTTGGGGAAGTAGGTTGCAACCTGCATTGCAGCTTTTGCCAAAACCACCGGGTTTCGCAATGTTTTGCTGATGAATTTAAGGGGTTCCATAACATCACTTCTGAAAAAATTGTAAGCGAAGCGTTAAAAACATGGAATAATATTGGGGTTGCTTACACTTATAACGAGCCACTTACTTTTTATGAATTTTTGCTCGACACTGCAAAATTTGCCAAACAGGCAGGGCTTAAAAACGTGGTGGTTTCAAACGGATATATCAACGAAGGACCATTGAATAGATTGCTTCATTTTATCGATGCATTTAATATCGATTTAAAAGCATTTTCGAATGAATTTTACAAGAAACAAACCAGTGGAAAATTAGGACCGGTTTTGCAATCACTTAAAATAATTGCCAAAAGTAAAATACATCTCGAAATTACCAACCTTGTAATCCCCGATTTAAATGATGACGAAAAACAGTTTGGAACAATGGTAGAATGGATTGCTTTGGAACTGGGAAATTATACACCGTTACATTTATCGCGTTATTTTCCACAGCATAAATTGCAACAAGCTCCTACCTCAATTAAAAAACTGGAGGTTTTGTATAACATTGCAAAACAACATCTTGAACATGTTTATTTGGGAAATGTTATTGACGAAAAACGTTCGGCAACTTACTGCTCGCACTGCAAAAAATTGTTAATTGAACGAAAACGTTATAAAACTGGATTGAATGGGATTGATGAAAACGGGAGATGTAAATATTGCCGGGCAAACAACAATATTCTTTTGTGAGTGTCCGTCTATAAAGTATGAATTAAAAATAAATAAATAATAAAAATTATCAGTGTCTGGTAACAGTTTTGAGATTGCTTCGTTACACTCGAAATGACGGGCGTTTCGGATATAATTTATTTGAGAGGGGGTTGGCGGCGAAGGCACCAACCCCCTCTCAAATCATAAAAACTTTAGTTTTAGGTCATTGCGAGCGCAGTAAAGCAATCTGTTTCAATATTCTCATCTTTACCGGACTACAATGAATAAAAATCTCGATTACTACTCAGTAGTGCAAGTGAAATTTAAATCGTTGGTTGTCAGCCCGTTTTGTCATGATTTTTGTTCAAGAAAAATAAAAATCTCGCTAAAACTACAGATTCTTACAACATTTACCCCCAATCTTTCCATAGGAATCCTCCATGGAAGTCCTACGGACCAATGGGAAAAGTATGGGGTTATTTTTAAACTCTTCGGTTGTCATCTGTAACATTGGACGAATTGAGCTCAAATTTAAAAGCCACCCGATTTTTTGTATTTGTTAATTGGAAATCCTTATTTTTACCGCCTTTTAACAGAAATGACATTTACACAACTAATAACTTTTCTTCTGATTGGCATTGGTTTGAGTTTCGATTCTTTCGCAGTTTCCGTGTCGTGCGGCTTGATGAGACGTGAAATTCAATTTAAACAAGCTGTAGTTATTGCCGGTTCCCTGGCATTTTTTCAAGCCGCATTTCCAACTTTTGGATGGCTAATCGGTAGCAGTATTAAAAATTTAATCTCTTCGGTTGACCACTGGATTGCATTTGGCTTGCTGGCATTTATCGGAGTAAAAATGATTATTGAAGGTGTAAAAGAAAATAGCTCGCTTGCCAATTTTAATCCGTTTAAACTGAGTGTGCTGATTGGTTTGTCTGTTGCAACAAGTATTGATGCACTTGTTGTCGGACTAAGTTATGGATTTTTGGATATGCCAATATTATTCCCTGTAACTGTAATTGGGCTTGTAACTTTTATTGCATCGATGCTGGGACTGTTATTTGGGAAATATATTTCGGCAAAACGTAGCCGGCAGTCGTTGATTTTGGGAGGTATTATTCTTATTTCAATAGGAACAAAAATTTTAGTGGAACATCTTTGGTTTTACAATTAATAAAAAAAAAGCCAAGTTGAGAACCCAGTAATTTAATTCCCCGGCAATAAACTTCTTTTCGGAGTAGGCTCAACTTTCAATGTTTTAACTTTTCCCTTCACTCTTGGCAGGCCAGTTGGCTTATTCTAATTCTTTAATTTTCAAAGTTACATCGTAATCTTCCAATTTAATTGTTTTTGTCGAAATTGGGTAGGGCAAAACATCAATCAATTCAAAAGAATAAGTTCCAAAAGTATCGATTAAATTATCGTATGTACTTAAAACAACGAATCCCGTTTGTGGTAATTCAAATTCAATTTTTACATCTGCTTCGCCCTGCCATACACAAATAACATCGCTCGGACAGCGAGAATCGTTAATTTCAGTAATAGAGAATTTTAATGAATTATCATCCGATTGGTTCATTTCCCCCTGCTGGAATTTTTCAGCAATACCTACTTTAAAAGTGGTAAGAAATTCTTCATTGTTGCATGAAACGAATAATAATGTGGCAAAAAATACTGTCAAAAAAAGATTTTTCATAATTCAAATTTATGAATAGACAGTAAAAATTACAAATAGGTTGCGTTAATAATTAAATTTGTCGTCTCAATTTATTTTTTAAATGAAAATTGGCAATATAGAACTGAAAGGGACTCCCCTATTTTTGGCACCAATGGAAGATGTTACTTACAAGTCTTTCCGGTGGATGTGCAAGAAATATGGAGCCGATGTAATGTACACCGAATTTGTTTCATCGGAAGCGTTGGTCCGCGACATTGAAAAGACCAAACAAAAAATGAGGCTTTTTGATTTCGACCGTCCGGTTGCCATTCAAATTTACGGGCATAACATTGAATCGATGGTGCGGGCAGCGCAAGTTGCAGAAGAAGCCGGGCCCGATTTTATCGATATTAATTTCGGCTGTCCTATGAAAAAAATTGTACGGCACGGTGCAGGTGCTGCCATGTTGAAAGATTTGCACAAAATGCAGGAGATGGCTGCCCAAATTGTGAAGTCAGTGAATTTGCCTGTAACTGCAAAAACACGTTTGGGATGGACCGAATCGAGCAAACCAATTGTTGAAGTTGCCGAACGCTTACAAGATGCAGGCATTGCAGCCCTGGCGATTCATGGTCGAACACGCGAACAATTATACACCGGAGAAGCTGATTGGAAATTAATTGGTGAGGTAAAAAACAAGCCGAAAATTTCAATCCCAATAATAGGAAATGGCGATATTAACAGTGCAGAAAAAGCAAAAAGGTTTTTAGATGAAACAGGTGTGGATGCATTGATGATTGGCCGGGGTGCAATTGGCAGACCATGGCTTTTTAAAGAAGTAAAACATTATTTAGGGACAGGCGAGATTCTCCCTTTCCCTACTGTTAAAGAAGTGGTGGAAGTTTTACTGGAACAAATCCGGTTAAACCTGGAATGGAAAGACAATGAACGCTCGGGGATTTTAATGTTGCGCCGCCACTTTGCAAAATATTTCCCGGGCTTACCAAATTTTCGTGAGCTCAAAATAAAGCTGTTACGTGCCGATACCAGCGATGAAGTTCACGAAATCCTGAATGAAATTGTAAAGATTTACGGCAATCGTCAACTCAATTATTCAAATGTAAGTTTAAGGTAATGAAAAATTATTATTCGAAATATTTCTCTGAAAAATCGCTTTGGGAAAAATTGAAAAAATTCTCGAAAGCGGCAGGAACAAAGGTGGTTTATGCAGTATTGTTGTTGTTTTATACGATGAAAGACAAAAGTGTGAGTGTAAAATCGAAACTAATTATTGTAGCTGCACTGGGTTATTTTATTCTGCCTACCGATGCTATTATTGATTTAACACCTGTAATTGGTTACTCCGACGATTTTGGGGTTTTGCTTTTTGCTTTAACGCAAATTGCTTCTAATATTACTCCGGAAATAAAAGAAAAAGCACGTAGTAAATTAAACGATTGGTTTGGCGAGATAGATGAAAATGAACTTCAGGAGTTGGAAGACAAAATAGCTTAGGGCTCACTCAGAAATAAGTCCGGGAATTTAGGAATAATATTTTGTGCACAGACGCGGCAAAAAACACAAGCATAGCAGGGTTACGGTGAGTATTTTTAACAAAGTATGTGTGCAAAAGATGTTCATAAAAACCGGAAGTTATTTTTGAGTAAGTCCTTAATACATTTAGCAACACAAAAAAAGATTTATGTTTGAATTGGATTTTTCGATGCTGCAATGGATTTTACTGGTCGTTTGTGGCCTTTTTGTTGGAATGTCGAAAGTGGGCGTACCGGGTATTTCAATGATTGTTGTGCCCACCCTTGCAATAATTTTTGGAGGAAAAGCTTCCACCGGGATTTTATTGCCCATGTTAATGATGGCCGACTTGTTTGGCGTTGGTTATTACCATCGACATGCGGAATGGAAATACCTTTGGAAATTGCTTCCCTGGGCTTTTGCTGGAGTGGGAATAGCACTCTGGGTTGGCAATATAGTTAACGATGAGTGGTTCAAAAATATAATTGCCATTTTAGTTTTTGTATGTATCGGGTTAATGCTTTGGAAAGACCGCAAGAAAGAAACCAATCTGTTTCCAGACACTTGGTGGTTTGTTGCTTCAATGGGAGTTTTAGGTGGTTTTGCTACCATGATTGGAAATGTAGCAGGACCTATTTTTGCGATTTATCTTTTGGCGATGCACTTGCCTAAAAATAAATTTATTGGAACCGGGGCCTGGTTTTTTCTAATCATTAATTTCACGAAATTCCCTCTCCATATTTTTGTTTGGAAAACTATTCATTGGAATACCTTAACGTTAGATGTTGTATTATTGCCAGCCATTGCAATGGGAGCATTTTTAGGGGTCTGGCTTGTTAAAAAAGTTTCAGATAAAATGTATCGAACAGCGGTAATTGTAATTACGGTACTGTCCGCATTTTTATTATTGGTTTAAAATATTTTAATTTCAACTTTAATACAAATTTTTGACTAACTCCGACATTTTGACGGGGGAAGGAACAATCAACAAAAAATGGGCCCAGCCCTTAATTCTTAAAATATAAAATGAAAAAATTAATTGAATTCTTTAAGGATAAAACAGTAAAAAATGTATTGGATGTGGGTACCGGCACCGGCGATTTTATTGCAATTTTGAAAGAGGTTTTTCCTACAGCACACATTACCGGAGTTGACCCAAATCCTGATTCACTAAAAGAAGCTGAAGAATTATATCCTGCAGTTTCTTTTCGAAAAATGGTAGCCGAAAATTTGGAGTTTGCCAACAATACTTTTGATGTGGTAAGCATTTCAATGGCATTGCACCACTTGCCCGATGTGCAAAAAGGATTGCAAGAAATTAAGCGGGTTGTAAAATCAAATGGATGGATAATTGTAAATGAACTTTTTAGCGATAATCTCAACTCTGCACAGGAGGTGCATAAAATGTTGCATCACTTCCGGAGCCAAACTCACCGTATTTTAGGAATCAGCCACAATGAAACATTCAAAAAAAATAAGATAATTGAAATGATTGATGAATCAGGAATCAATATTCATTTTCAATTTGAATCAAAAAGAGAGGTGAATTTGATTCGTAATTCCAAAGATTTGGAATTTAGAGCAAAAAAAATGAAAGAGATGTTGGAATCGGTAAAAGGATACTCCGAATACGAATTGTTAAAACCACAAATTGACGAGTTTCGAGAAAAAGCTGCTAAGTTTGGATTTCAGCCGGCGACCAGAGTTGTAATTGTTGGGAAAAAGCAATAAAAAACCCGGAGAAAATCTGGGTTGATATAAAATTTTAATCAATTAGATTATCCTTTCAAAGCTTCTGCACCACTTACAATTTCCAGTATTTCGCCAGTAATTGTGGACTGCCGTGCTTTGTTGTACTGCAAAGTCAACTCTTTTAATAAATCGGTGGCATTATCGGTTGCCTGGTGCATAGCAGTCATCCTGGCACCATGCTCGGCTGCTTGAGAATCTAATAGTGCCTTGTAAAACTGTATTTTCAACGATCGTGGAATCAGTTCCTGAATAATATTTTCTTTTGATGGTTCGTAGATAAAATTGTGGTTTGTTGTTTTTTCCTGATTTTCTCCCATTTCAACCGGAAGGAATTGTTCGGTAGTTAGAATCTGCACCGCTGCATTTTTAAATTGGTTATAAACCAATTCAATACGGTCGTAGCTACCATCGGCAAACTGGTTCATTACTTCTTGAACAACTTTGGAAACATTCTCGAAAGTTAGCGAATCATAAATTTCATTTTTATTTTCAACCACATTCATTCCTCGGTGGTTCAATTGACGGGCACCCTGTTTTCCTATGCTAATAAAATCAACTCTGCCAAACTGATGTTGTCGCTTGTATTTTGTTTTTACCAGTTCAACCGCTTTTTTTGAGATGTTGGCATTAAAACCACCACACAAACCTCGATTCGATGTAATTAGTACAACGAGAATTTTTTCGGGTTTACGATCTTGCGTATAAATAGAATCTTCAACATTTTCCAAACTGGCACTCAAGGAAGTTAAAATCTGATACAACTTTTCGGCGTAAGGGCGGATTTGAAGAATGGCATCCTGTGCTTTTTTTAATTTTGCCGCCGAAACCATTTTCATTGCACTTGTAACCTGCCTTGTGGTTTTTACCGATGCTATTCGTGTACGTATCTCTTTTAAACCAGCCATATTTTAGTGAATGTGTTATTGTGTTATTGAGTTATTGAGGAAATCCCCTCATTTACTCATTTACCCAGTTACTCAATTACAAAAACTTAATCTTTATATTTTCCTGCAACTTCTGCGGCTACTTTCCGAATTGTATCTTCAATTTCAGGAGTAAGTTTTCCAGCTCCCAAATCATCTAAAACACTACGGTATTGCATTTCCATTATTTCAAGGAAATCAGTTTCGAATTCTTTTACTTTTTCAATCGGAACATTTCGAAGCAGCTCTTTTGTTCCACAATATATAATTGCAACCTGGTGTTCAATTTTAGAAGGAGAATATTGTCCTTGTTTCAGTATTTCCACATTTTTACGCCCTTTGTCGAGAACGCGCATTGTTGCTGCATCGAGGTCGGAACCAAATTTTGCAAATGCTTCCAGTTCGCGAAATTGTGCCTGATCGAGTTTCAAGGTGCCCGCAATTTTTTTCATCGATTTAATTTGTGCGTTACCACCCACACGCGAAACCGAAATTCCCACATTAATTGCCGGAC
>JAKIST010000006.1 GCA_021648495.1 Draconibacterium sp. | reverse complement strand
ACCGGCCACATGTCGTTGGAATAAGGAATTCCAAAATATTCATCGAAACCTTGTTGCAGTGGAAGAAACTCTTTCGGACGGCCCAAATGCCATTTGCCAAAAATAGCAGTTTTGTACCCAAGCGGTTTTAGCATTTCAGCAATGGTAGTTTCGTTGGGATTGAGCCCCTCTTTTGACTTTGGTCCATACGCACCCCGAACACTCACCCGGTCGCAATAACAGCCAGTCATTAATGCTGCCCTGGAGGCACTGCAAACTCCGGTTGAAGAGTAGAAATTGGTAAATCGCATTCCTTCGCTTGCCATTTTGTCGATGTTTGGCGTTTCGTATCCGGTAGCCCCAAAACAGCCTACATCGGCATAACCCATGTCGTCGATAAAAATTACTACTATGTTTGGAAGTTTAGTTCCCGTTGTTTTCTGACAGGAAATGGAAAAAAGAAGTACAAGGATTAATAATAAGTTTTTGCTTTTCATGGTTTCAATATTTGATTTAGACTTTCAAAGATAGGTTTTATTTATTCAAATTATTTACAAAATATTCATAGCGGTACTGAAAGTCAGCAGTTGAACAGGCTACCAATAAAAAGGATGCCATCTCTCCATTTTACATAGATAGAGAGATGGCATCCTTAAAAAAACATTAATGAGCAACTTTTGTTATTTGCTCAGATCTTTAATTCTAATATTTCTGAATTTCAGTTCCGAACCGTGCCCCAGGAATGCAATATAACCTTTGTCGCGTTTTAACCCGGGATGGTTTTTATGGTCTAAAGTCCCGTTTTTACTTGCTTCTGCAAGGTCGCCATCCAAAATAACTTCGCCGTTAAGAACTACTTTTATTTTGGAACCTTTTAAAGTCACCTCTTCCGAATTCCATTCGCCCACGGGATTTAAAAATCCACGTTTAGCCGGAATAATTCCGTAAGCGGAACCGTGGTATTGGTACTTCTGGAGGTTAGCATAAATTGAAGCCGTGTTGTCTAAAATTTGTATTTCTGTTCCTACGTACGCTGCATCGCCTTCAAGTGGCGCGCGTATTCCAAGTCCGTTATTTGCTCCCGGGGTCAATTGAAAATCGAACCGGAAAATAAAGTCGCTGTATTCTTTTCCGGTGAACAGGTTTCCGTGGCCACCCTCGGCAGGTTTAACAACCAATTCTCCATTTTCAGCAAAATAATCCGTTTTATTTCCTTGCCAGCCGTCTAAATTTTTACCGTTGAACAGCGTTTCAAAACCTTCTGCTTTTTCCTCTTCGGTCAAACCAATTTCTTTGGTATTGATTTCGCGTACATAAATGTCGCGGAAAGCCAGTTCATTACCGTGGGCTTGCAACTCAATTGCCCCGGTTTCGAAAATGGGCTGAGTCCTGTCCCAGTAATTTTCCAACGGAACATTATCAACTACCAATTCGCCGTTCAAATAGACGGTCACGTTTTCACCAATCATTGTAACGCGGAAAGTGTTCCATTCGTTGATGGGGTTGTCGGCAACTTTTAAAGGTTTGCTTTCATGTTTTTGATTGTTGTATAAACCGCCGGAACCAACCTGTGCACCCACTTCCACACGCGAAGTATCCCAAACTTGAACTTGTGGAGTCCCGCGCAGGTACAAACCGCTGTCGCCTTTTTTTGTAATCAGCCAATCAACAATTAATTCGAAATCGCCATAATCTTTTATCGAACAAAGATTTGCACCTTTTCCACTAAAAACAATCATGCCGTCTTTAACACTCCAGTTTTCGGTCATTTTAATGTTTGCCTCTGCCTGTTTTTGAGCCAACTCTTTCTCGCTCATTTTAGCGCGGGCAATCGGGTTTTCAACCAAACCTTGCCATCCATCTAAGTTTTTCCCGTTGAACATAGAAACAAAACCTTCGCCTTCTGGCATTTCATCGAGATACTTTTTAATGTTGATTTTGTCGTACTGGCTATCTTCTCCAGTTAACGCCAACTCTGCTTTTGTAAGTATGTTTCTAACAATTTTACCCGGAAAACCATTGTTTAAATTGTTGCCCGGCAAAGCAATTTTCATGATGGAGCGGGCGCATGTCGCTTTTAATTCTTTTTCGCCCAAAAACTGTTCTAAATAAATAAGCGACAAAAATGTTTTTAAGTTGCCGATGGAAGAAATTACCCTGTTTTTATTTTCTGACGAAGTTGCGAAAGGCATAATTTTACGGTACTGCAACAATTTTTGGTCGTCGGGCAATTTAGCTGAACCAACCATTCTAACAAAGTTCGAAAAAGCTTTTGCCTGAAATTCTCCTTTAGTAGTTTTGCAAATTTCGTAAAGCGGTTTTGATGCTGAGTAATCTTTCCAATTTGTTAATGCTTCGAATGCTGCATCTTTAAGCGAGCCATTCGAACTATTGAAATATTCGGTAACAATTTGTAATGCTTCTGCACCGCCAATTTCGGGAAGGATAGTAATAATCCGTCCTTTTGTATTGGTTGATTTTAATGCCATAAATATTTTTCCGCCATTTTGTTGTTCTGTTTCAACGCCCTGTGCGGCTGCTTCAACAGCCAATTGAACCTCTGTAATTTCATTTTTACTTTGAACAGAAAGTAAAAGTTTAATCAACTCGTCTAAATCTTTTTCAGTTGAGACTTTTTTCAATGCACTGAAAGCTGCTGTTTTTTCAATTGCATTGGCAGAAGAAGTGGCTGCCAATATTTTGCTGAAAAATCCGCTGCCTGCTTTGGCTGCGATAATTTCAATAAAAGCGGCTTTTGTTTTGCCCGAAGTTTTATCCAATTCAGCTGCAAGCGGAGCGAGGTGCTTTTTATCGAGCAGTTGGTTCAAAACTACTTTTGTCGCATCAATATCATTTCCTTTTACCAGGTGGGCGATTAACGCCGGTACAGCTTTTGTTCCTTTCAATTTTGCCAATGCAACAACCGCTTCTCTGCGAACAATCTCTGAAGTTGAATTTAAATTTTTGGTAATAAAACTGGTTGCACGCTTATCGCCACGGCGTCCCAACATCGAAATAATTTCAGCTTTAATTTCCGGCGAAGCTATTTTTGCTTTTGCAGTCCATAAACGAATGTCGGCAACTCCGCCAATTTTTTCAGCTAAATTTAATGCTGAATAACGGAAAGGTTTATTGCTATTGTCCACAGCATCCAATAAAAGTGGCGTGGCCTCGTGACCCAAATATTTAGTATAAATTGCCAAAGCAGTTGAGTAGTTGTGCAAAAGGCCGGCCGATGTATTTTCTTTGAAAACAACTTTGCAGGCTTTTTTCATCAATTCAATTTCGTTTTGTTCACCCAAACGCTTGGTATAATTCAAAAATGCCTCGGCAGCATTTGTTGCTTCGTATTTGAAATTTACTGCCTCTGCAGCTTTTAAAAGTGTTTTGTACGATTGGAGAGAACCAATATTTGCCAAAGCTGCCAGAGCAACTTTTTTCATATTTGGGTCATTTGAATGAATTAGCGGAGTAATTTCTTCAACTGAATGAATACATTTTAATTCACCCAAAGCGCGTACCAGAGTAACTTTGTTTTTTCCTTCGGCAGAAGGCAGGGCAGCTAAAAATTCTTTGGCAACAACTTTCAATCCCAGCGATAAAAGTGCTTGTGTTGCCGGTTCACAGAGTTCGGTATCAGTCAAATAACCTGAAATTTCAGGAATGGTTTTTTCACTGCCGATCCTATTTAGCTGGTTCAATAAAAATGTTTTTACCTCAATATCTTTTTGCGTTTTTAGTGCTTCTAAAATATTCTCTTCGGCGAAAGCCCTTGCTTTATTTTTGCCAAACTGGCTTGCATAGCGGGCTAAACTGTTTATTGCAAAACGAACGGCCGTGTCGTCACCAATTCCGGGAGGTGTTAATTCGGCTGCTAATTTTTGAAATGCTTCCGGCCCCATTTCAACCAATTCGTTCATTACTTTATCGCGGTGGGCCAAATCTTTGGTTGGCATTTGCGCCAGAACATCTGCAACTTTGGTATCCAGGGTGCGGTTATCCTGCGCAAAACTTCCAGTACTAAAAACTGAAAGAATAAGTATTACAATTAATTTATTCATTTTATAAAACTTCATTTTTTATCATTTTAAATTTATTTCATATCATTTTTTTGTTGAAATATCCTACTTGTTTACCAAATATTCAATGTTTAATAAACAACGTTCATTGTTTTTCCATATTTGATTTAACAGTTTCAATACTTTTATAAATAATTGCTATTAGCTCCTCTGTTTCTGTCATAACTGGGATTAATTTTGAAATGTCTGAAATCAATGGTTTCTTTTATATAATTTTTAAACAAATTCGACTTTCTTTTAATTCTTTTAAAATTATTTTCAGCTTATGAACAAAATCTTTTCTTGATTCTGCATTTTGTGCCTCACCATAATTTAACGCAGGAGAACTACCACTTCTGATTAATTGACCAGATATATGATTCCCCAATTTTGAATTGTCAACATAATCAACAATAGTGCTAATTCCTATCACATATTCTATAAATCTATCTTCTAAATTAAATTTCCTCATTTCATAGTGTTCAATTTGTTGAAAGCTTTTAACTTGTTTATTGTTTATTGAATGTTGCTTATTGAATATTTTTTTCCTTCAATACTCAACATTCAACACACAATACTCAATATTCAACATTCAAACACTATATTGTCCAAGGAGCTCGCATGGGCTGATCAAGCAAACGGTTTGCACCTTCGTCGTCAATAAATTCCAGTTTATCGGGGTCGAAGTTTAGTGTGCGCCCCAAACGAACGGCAGTAATTCCAAGGTTCACAATTGTTGCCGAACGGAAACCGTTCATTTCGTTTAATGCGAATTTTTTGCGTGATTTTACCGAATCGGAGAAGATTGAGATCTGTGGTTCCGGTTCGGGCAAAGTTTTTATAAATCCCTGCAAGTTTGGAATATCAGATTTAAATCCCTGATAGATTTTACCATTTGGACCTTCGATGTATGCGGCATCTTTGTCTTTGTTTTCGCCATCGAGAATAATCTGGCAACCATCGGCGTAAGTGTAAGTAATCCGTCGCCACGAGCCCACTGCATCGTAATGTTGTTGAGGTGCATCCACTTCAACTTTTATAGGGCTGGTATCGTCTTTCCCCAACATGTATTGAACCGGATCGAGATAATGTTGTCCCATGTCTCCAAGGCCACCGCCATCGTAATCCCAATATCCCCTGAATTTTTGGTGGACGCGTTTAACGTTGTAAGGTTTGTGCGGGGCAGGTCCCAGCCACATGTCGTAATTTAGGTTTTTAGGAACAGGCATGGGTTGCAGGTTGTACTCTCCACTCCAGTAAAATTTCCAATTGTAACCGGTAATTCCACTAACTGTGAATTTTAACGGCCAACCAAGGATTCCGCTATCAATAACTTTTTTAAGTGGTTTCACCGTTGTTCCCAATCCGTAGAAATTGTCTTTAAAACGAAACCAGGTGTTCAACCTGAACATTCTTCCATGTGCATTTACCGCTTCCATCACACGTTTTCCTTCGCCAATTGTGCGTGTCATTGGTTTTTCGCACCAGATATCTTTTCCGGCTTTTGCAGCTTCAACGGCCATTAAACCGTGCCAGTGTGGTGGCGTTGCAATGTGTACAATGTCAACTTCGGGAAGTTGGCACACTTCCCTGAAATCGTCGAATTGTTTTACATCGTAATCGATTAAACTTTGCGCATGTTCTAAATGCTGTGTGTCAACATCGCAAATGGCAACCACCCGGGTTCCTTCGTAAGGAATGTGCCCGCATCCCATTCCGCCAACTCCGATAATTGCTTTAGTTAATTGGTCCGATGGTGCAATAAAACCATTTCCACCCAATACATGACGGGGAATGATAGTCATTCCGACTCCGGCAGCCAGGGCACTTTTCAAGAACTTTCTTCTGGTCGATTTATTCTTTGAATCCATTTTTATTGGTTATATGATTGAATATCAAAATTTACAGACTTCAAAAATAGCAATGTTTTTAAAATAAAGATTAAAGTAAATCATCCTTTTTAAAAAAAGAAGAAACTGCAAAAATCAATTTTAATTTGACGTTAATGAAATGTTGAAAAATAAAGGCTCTCTATTTTAAGATGGTCCGGTTCATTTTATATCTTTAAAATTTTCAAAATCATCTAAATTTGTCAGAATGAAAAATATCCCAGTAATTACCGTTTCCGGGAAATCGCTTGCCGAAACTTACGAAAAAGCGTTAATAAATTTATACGAAAAAGGTATCCGTTTTGAAACACAATACGACAAACCGGGCGATCCGCTAAGTATTGATTGTACAATGAACCTGACGATTGAAGAGCCGGAGACCGACCCAATGATACACATGGCATTTCCGGGTGGGATTGATGATTTGAAAGAGTATGTTTTGGAGTTGAAAGGGTACAAAAACCACTGGGTAAAAAATATTAACGACAAAAAAGATACACGCTGGGAATATACCTACCACGGGCGGATTAAAAATTACGGAGTGTGGAAAGAACTCCAAAATGGCGAGTCGCTTGAAGTTGGGCCGTTTAAAGTTGACCAAATTGAAAGTGTGATAAACAAACTTTCGGACCAGCCATTTACACGCCAGGCACAAATGATTACCTGGATGCCAAATTTAGATAGCAATTGTTACGACCCACCGTGTTTACAGTCGTTGTGGTATCGTATCTTGAAAGACGAGGAAGGAGTTTACTGGTTGAATTGCAACATCCGTTTTCGCAGCAACGATGCGTGGGGAGCCAGTTTTATGAATATGTTTGGTTTTATTCAGTTTAACAAAGAGGTAATTGCTTCCGGAGTTGCTGAAAAAACCGGGAAGGCTGTAAAACTTGGCCGCTTAAACTGGCAAGCCGATTCGTACCACATTTACGGGAAAGATATAAAAGCTGCCAAGGAACGCCTTTTCGACCGCATTGATGAAATGCCTTTTATTGAACGGACCATGCCTTTTAACGACCCGTTTATCCGCGAAATGTATGATGCCGCAGAACCGGCTGTTATCCAGAAAATTAAGGAATTTGATGCAAGGCATTAAGAAAGTTGGCAGGTTTCAGTTGCAGTTTTCAATCAACATAAGTTTCCTTCAAAATAGATTTTACTTTTTTAACTTCAGGAATTGAAAGTTGATCTAATTTTTTAATGATACGCTGTTTGTCAATGGTTCGTATTTGGTCAAGAACTATCCAACTCAATTTATTGTTGTGTTTAATTTTCAACCGGGTTGGATAATTTTTTGAGCTGGTTGTCATTGGGGCGATTACAATTGTTTGTAGGTATTTATTCATTTCGTTGGGTGAAATAACAACGCACGGTCTGGTTTTTTTTATCTCGCTACCAATTGTTGGGTCGAGATTGACTAAAATAATTTGATACTGTTTTAACTCCATTCCTCTAAATTTTCATCTTCAAATACATCGTTAAAAAGTAATTTGTCATCTCCGCTTGCAGCCATCTTCTTAAACGCATTTTCCCACCCTTTTCTTGGTTTCGACAAAGGCTTAATAATAATCTGTCCAGATTCCAGAATTAAATCTACTGTATCTTTAATGTTGTATTCTTCTAATAGTGTTTTACTTAGACAAATACCTTTTGAATTACCTATTTTTATTACAGAAACTTCCATAAATACGGGATATTAAATGTAATTACAAAGTTAGTATAAATATATTCGTTAAACAAGTTTTTAGAAAGTCCTATTTTTTAGATATGAAAGTAGTAGAAATCATGTATTGGGTGTGCAGCGAATTCCAGTTCGCTGATTTAATAGGGCGAATTGCCTTGTAGGGATTACTTTGTGAGAATTTGCCAAATTCAATATTAATACAACTTATTAAATTTCTCCATCAATATTTTTTTCACATCAGCCATCAAAATTTCTTTACCCAATTCCTGTTGAATGGATGTAACTGCTGACGAAGCAAAACCACAAGGATTAATATAATTATAGTAGCGCATGTCGGTATTTACGTTTAGCGCAAAACCGTGCATGGTAACATAACGACTTACCCGAACGCCAATTGCACAGATTTTACGGGCGCGTACTTTGTGCTCCCAATCCAGCCAGATTCCAGTTGCACCCTCTTTTCGTCCGCCCTTTAATCCGAATTCTGCAACTGTTTCAATAATGGCATCTTCCATTTTTTCGATGTACTCACGCACCCCAATTTTATAGTTTTCCAAATCCATAATTGGGTAACCAACCAATTGTCCGGGACCGTGGTATGTAATATCTCCGCCGCGATTTATTTTGTAAAAAGTTGCTTCAATTTTTTTGAGGAAATCGCCCTGTGCCAGTAGGTTTTTTTCGTCGCCACTTTTGCCAAGTGTATAAACGTGTGGGTGTTCAACCAATAAAAAATAATTTTTTTCTGATGGATTTCCCAAAGAACGTTTGTCGGCAACCACTTCTGCCAGCAACTCTTCCTGGTAATCCCAGCACTCTTTGTAATCTTTTAATCCTAAATCAATGAAATTAAATTCTGCCACAATTATTTTTGACTTTTTTACTAACTACTAATTACTCACTACTCTGTACTAATCTTCAAGCATTCACATGCTCTTCAGCCCGGTACGAACTCCGCACAAGCGGCGAACTTTCCACAAACGAAAAGCCTTTTTCAAGCCCAATTTTTTTATATTCTGCAAAATGTTCGGGTGTAATGTATTCCACAACGGGCATGTGTTTTTTTGAAGGTGCAAGATATTGTCCGATGGTCATAACTTTACATCCAGCTCCCAAAAGGTCGTCCATGGTTTGAAGGATTTCTTCGTGGGTTTCGCCCAATCCCAGCATAATTCCCGATTTTGCTACCGTGTAATTATCGGCAATATATTTTATTACTTCCAAGCTCCTCCGGTATTTCGAAGCAAAACGAATAAACGGGGTCAATCGTTCAACTGTTTCCACGTTGTGCGAAATAACTTCCGGTTTAGCATCAATTACCTTTTGAATGAGTGATTCATTTCCCCTAAAATCAGGTATCAAAACTTCAATTTTGGTTTCCGGGTTAAGGCGTTTTACTTCAGCGATTGTGCGGGTCCAGATTCCGGCACCTTGATCTTCCAGATCATCTCGATCAACCGATGTAATTACACAATGTTTCAGCCCCATTATTTTTACCGATTCAGCTAATTTTTCAGGTTCTTTCAAATTGGGAGCCAGTGGTTTGCCACTTTTAACGGCGCAAAATTTACAACGGCGGGTACAAATATCACCTAAAATCATAAAAGTTGCGGTGCCGCGGTTCCAACATTCACCAATGTTTGGGCAATTCCCACTCGTACAAATGGTGTGTAACCCGTGTTTGTCAACCAGGTTTTTAACTTTTGAATAGCTCTCCCCTTTTGGCATGTTCATTTTCATCCACTTCGGTAATCGCTGCCTGTCTTTCAACTCGTGCGCCATATCAAAATAATTTTTTGCAAAAGTAAGTTTTTAAATGGAATAGGATTGATTGCGAGAATGTAGAAATGCAATAATTGAAAAAATTGTTTTTGTAATGTGCAATATTTCTTGAATATAGAAAGTTAAAATTTCTTCATAAAGGACAGTTCTTAGGGGAAGTGTGTTATTTTTGTGCAATCTTGAAAATTAGTAAATGAAGTATTTCCTTTTCATAACAATAATAGTATTAAGTTTTAGCACTGCCAACGCTCAACGAAAGCCGTCTGAAATTCAAACAAAATCAAGTCTTGCTATTCGTTATTACAATGCAAAAAATTACGAAAAAGCAATTCCATTACTTCAGGATGTCTATAAAATTTCAAAAAACGCAACTTATTATAAATATTATTTGAATTGTTTAATTCAACTGAAAAGATTTGCAGAGGCAGAAAAAAATATTCAAAAAGAAATTAAAAAGCAACGCACTCCAAATCCGGAGTTATACATTCATTGGGGTTATGTTTTGAAAGTTCAGAAACGGCTTGAGGAAGCAGATGAAAAGTACCGGGAGGCGATTGACAATATTCCTGCAAATAAAGGTTCTTATTTAATTGCGGCGAGTAATTTTTTGGCTTGGGGCGAATATGAATATGCAAAACAAACCTACCTAAAAGGGAGGGAAGTGTTGGTGCCGGAACAGTTTAATTACGAATTGGCACGGGTTTATTTGTATTTGCGCGACTACGACAATATGATGGAAGAATACCTAAATGTGGTGCGTAATGACGAAAGGCAATTGTCGCGAGTGCAAAGTAGCCTCTCGTCGGCAATGCGTTTGGACATTGACGATGGGTTGCGGAATAAATTTAGGGGACAAGTGTTAAAACGAATTCAGGCTGAGCCGCAGGTAATTGGTTATAATCGGCTTTTGATTTGGTTTTTTTTACAGGAAAAAAAGTTCTCGAGTGCGCTACGGCAATCCGTTGCATTAGACAGGCGAACGGGAGAAGAAGTACCGCAGATTATGCGGTTGGGAACAACGGCATTAAGAAATAAAAAATATATTGATGCTAAAAATGCATTCGATTATTTGATGGAAAAAGGGAAAGGCAATCCATATTATAGGCAGGCCTTTGCGCTAAAAATACATACATCGTACATACAGTTCATCACTGAATTTTCAGATGACAAAGAATTAGGTAAAAAATTGGCTGACGACTTTAAACAAGGGTTTGAATTTTTGGGGTTCAACCCTGCAACTTTAAATATGGTTCAGGAAAATGCACATTTATTAGCTTTTTATTTAGAGGAACCGGGAGCAGCAATTGACATTTTAAAGAGTGGGTTGAAAATCCCACGTTTAAAGCCGCAGGAAACCGGGATATTAAAAACCGAAATGGCTGATATTTATATTTATTCCAACGACCCCTGGGAAGCAACCCTGATTTATTCGCAGGTGATTGATGCCAACAAAACGAATTCTTTGGGCGATGAAGTGAAACTTAAAAAAGCAAAGTTGGGATACTACCTCGGAAATTTCAGTTGGGCAAAAGCGCAGTTGGATGTTTTAAAAGCCAGCACATCGAAACTGACCGCCAACGATGCCTTGGCACTTTCGTTGTTAATCGGCAATAATTTAAATCTCGACACCACCGAAATCCCATTGCAAATGTTTGCCCGCGCCGATTTGCTTTTTTTCCAAAACAGAAATGATTTGGCCATGGCAACACTTGACTCTATTTTGGAAATATATCCGTACCACACTTTGGTTGACGATATTTTATTTCGAAAAGCCAAGATTGAAATGGATAAACAAAATTATACCATAGCAGCTGAATATTTGGGGCAAATTGTAAGCGATTTTAGTTATGGTTTGTTGGCCGACGATGCCCTGTTTATGTTAGCCGAACTGTACAATAATAATTTGGGTGAAAAAGAAAAAGCCAAAGGTTTGTACAAAGAAATGTTGACACAATTTCCGGGCAGTGTGTTTATCGATGAATCGAGGGAGAAATACCGCGAGTTACGTAAAATATATCCTGATGAAGAGTCGGATCTCGAAAAAGAGGAGCCGATTATTAAGGGAATTGAAGAGAAGGAATTTTAGGTAATACACAATGTCCGGACTGAACGACACCGTGAGCGGAGCAGAACTGTGTTTGGGTATATCTTAGATTTTTATAATCAATTCAATATGGATTTAGCAGTTTTACGAATTAATAGTTATTTTCAGTTATCCGTATTTAGTTCTGCAATTTATGTCTAAAAATCCAACAATCCATTCAAGTAAAAAAGCATATTTATTTGCCGGGCTTGCCGTATTTTTTTGGTCAACTGTGGCAACTGCTTTTAAAATAGCATTGCGCGAATTCGATTTTATCCAACTTATTTTTTATGCCTCCGGAGTTACCGTTGTTTTATTGTTTTTTGTGTTGCTGTTTCAGCAGAAATTAAACTTGTTGTTCCGGCAAACTAAGCGACAGTGGGCAAACTCTATTTTTATTGGTGCTTTTAACCCCTTGTTATATTACCTCGTTTTGTTTAAAGCATATTCACTTTTACCCGCTCAGGTGGCACAACCCTTAAACATGATTTGGCCCATAACTTTGGCACTTCTTTCGGTGCCACTGTTAAAACAAAAAATCGGGTGGATTAGTCTAATTGCGCTTTTTATCAGCTTTTTAGGTGTATTTTTTATCTCGTCGCAAGGAGGAATTAGTGGGTTTAAAAACACAAATGGCACAGGCGTTTTGCTTGCGGTTGGTAGTTCGGTACTTTGGTCGTTGTACTGGATTTTTAATGTGCGCGATAAACGGGACGAAATCGTAAAACTTTTTCTGAATTTCGCATTTGGATTTATCTATCTCGCTGTAGCCGTTTTCCTTTTTTCCGATTTTAAAATTCATACGGGCGAAAGTTTATACGCAGTAATTTATGTAGGTATTTTCGAAGTAGGGATAACATACATTTTTTGGTTAAAAGCGATGAACTTCAGCACAAACAATGCAAAGATAGGAAACCTTGTATTTTTCGCTCCTTTCCTTTCTTTGGTTTTTATCCATTTCATTTTGAAAGAAACCATCTTCATCACTACTTTTATTGGCTTGGTTTTTATTGTTGCCGGAGTTTTAGTGCAGCAAATTGAGAGGAAGAAAGTGAGATTTGAATGATGAGATTTTAGAACGTCTTGCTGAGACTCACCTAAAAAATTAGGCACGTTTTGGAGATGACAGGATTCTCATTTTTGCTGTCATTTCGACGAGGGACGAGGAGAAATCTCATCGAACAAACAGATCTCCCCTCACGTTGAGATGACACTTGAAAATAAATATCGAATTCAACATATTCTTTCCGGAATTGAATGTCACCTTTTTCCTTTAGATTTCATCCCTCGTTGAAAAGATACCAGAAAAACAGATTACATCTGAAAGAAAAAAATGCCATCCGCGAAGGAACAAATGACAAATAATTTTCAAAAACCTAATTGCCAATTTTTAAACTTTTAGAATGAATGGAGAACAATAGTTGATTGGTTTTTTTATATTGGAGTTTATTAGTTTACAACTCCTATGGAGAATTTTATTTTTTATGATTTGTTATTTCCCGCGTTAATATTTCTATTAAATTCGTGACTGAACAATTAATATGGATTCAAAACCACTCAGAATATTAGGGATCGACCCCGGAACAACTGTTGCCGGTTACGGTTTGGTCGAAATCCGTGATAAAGTACCGGTAATTTTGCACATGGGAAATATTAAGCCGGGGAAATACTCCGACCATTATCAACGCCTAAAATATTTGCACGAACGGGCGTTGTATTTAGTGAAAGAGTACAAGCCCGATGTTATGGCACTTGAAGCACCGTTTTACGGGAAAAATGTGCAGTCGATGTTAAAACTTGGGCGCGGGCAGGGAGTAATTATGGCAGCGGCACTTCATTATTCGGTTCCAATTTTCGAATATGCACCGCTTTCGGTGAAACAGGCAATTACCGGAATGGGGCGAGCCTCCAAAGAACAGGTTGCCTACTTTCTTCAAAAAGTATATCATTTAAAAGATTTGGAGCAAGGGCTCGATGCTACCGATGCGGTGGCAGTTGCCATTTGCCATTTTATTCATTTAAGCAAACCTCAAAAATCAAAAGAGTATAAAAACTGGGGCGATTTTGTAAAAAAGAATCCGGGGAAAGTGAAGTAATTTGAATATTAACAAAATCAAAAAACAATATTACTATCTCATATTTGCAAAAGCAGGAATCTCAAGAAAATTTGAATGTGTTTTTTAGCCCGATTAATTCATGAATTTTCGCTATGAGAAGCCAAAATACAAAGAATAAAGGTGAGCGCAGGAATTCAACTCACAGGAATAGCAGTTGCTATTTTGAGAATTGGATTCCGAGCATTACCTTTATTCAAAGTAGTTTGGTTTCGGAATAGAAATATTTGTGAATTATTCAGGTTAGAGATTCCGTATAAAATTTTACAAATTTTTACGGAATGATGTTCTTGTGGCATAGTTGCAAATATGCAAAATTGAATATTTCTTGTTCTTCAATTTTTATAGAATAGAACTTTTTAACTTTAAAACTTAAATTAAACTTACCAATATGAAACGTCGCACCTTTTTCAAAACTACAGCATTGAGTGGCTCAGTACTTGCAATATCCGGTGTTGCAGCATGTTCTTCCGAAATAAAACAAGAAGTAGAAATTGATTTTTCCGAATTCGATTTAAATGAAATTACAGTTGATGAATTGCAACTGAAAATGAATTCGGGAGAATTGACTTCTCAAGAACTTTGCCAAAAATATTTGAATCGAATTGAAAAGGTTGATCCAATTTTGAAGTCGGTAATCGAGTTAAATCCTGATGCGCTGGAAATTGCAGAAAAGCTGGATAAAGAGAGAAAATCGGGGAAAGTGCGTGGTTTGTTGCATGGAATACCAATTTTATTTAAAGACAATATTGACACCGGAGACAAAATGCAAACAACCGCCGGGTCGCTGGCTTTGGAAGGGAATATTGCACAGCAAGATGCTTTTATAATTAAAAAAATGCGCGAAGCCGGAGCAGTCGTTTTGGGAAAAACAAATTTGAGCGAGTGGGCAAATTTCCGTTCTACCAATTCATCGAGTGGCTGGAGTGGGCGCGGCGGACAGGTTCAAAATCCGTTTTGTTTGGATAGAAGTCCGTGCGGTTCAAGCGCAGGAACTGGCGCAGCAGTGTCAGCAAATTTGTGTGCAATAGGAATTGGGACTGAAACCAACGGATCGATAGTTTGTCCATCGGGAGTAAATGGTGTGGTGGGTATAAAACCAACACTTGGAATGTGGAGCCGGCAGGGAATAATTCCCATTGCACACAGCCAGGACACAGCCGGACCAATGGCACGAACTGTAAAAGATGCGGCTATTTTGCTGGGAGCACTGGCTGAATTTGATTCTAACGACGCAGAAACTCATCTCGAAAAAGGAAAGATTTATAAGGATTATACTCAATTTTTGGATTTTGAAGGTTTAAAAGGAATGCGAATTGGAATCGCTTCGGAAATGATAGGCTTTAATACAAAGGTTGATGCAATATTCAATCAGGCTGTTAAAGCGATGAAAGGAAAAGGTGCCGAAATAATTGAGGAGGTAAAATTCAAAAATCTTAGAAAATGGGGTGGGCCGTCATACGAAGTATTGTTGTATGAATTTAAAGCCGATTTGAATAAATATCTAAGCGAACATCCAAAATCTCCTTCAAAAACAATGGCAGATGTTATTGAGTTCAATAAAAATAATGCAGATAAAGAAATGCCTTGGTTCGATCAGGAAATTTTTGAAAGGGCGCAAGAAAAAGGCGATTTAACCACCGAAGAATATTTGATTGCCTTGAAAGATTCAAAACGATTTGCAGGAAAAGAAGGAATCGATGCCGTGATGAAAGAACACAATTTGGATGCAATAATTGCCCAAACCAACGGTCCGGCCTGGACAATCGACTGGGTAAACGGCGATCATTTTAGTGGAGGAAGTTCATCACCGGCAGCCATCTCCGGTTATCCAAATGTTACCGTTCCCATGGGGTATGTGCACGGACTTCCAGTTGGAATTTCATTTTTTGGGAAAGCCTGGAGCGAACCCAAATTGCTAAAAATTGCTTATGCGTTTGAGCAGGCAACCAAACACCGGAAAGCTCCGGGGTTTTTAGAAACGGTAGTATAAATGCTTTCGATTGAGAAGCATATCCCCAATTTTTTCCCTGCTTAAAAAAGTCCTAATCCAATTTTTATAACACGGTAATTATCCTCAACAAATATATAAATTTCACTGTTGTTTGGTGAAGATAAGAATATTGAAACAGATTGCTTTACTGCGTTTGCAATGACCTAAAACTAAAGTTCTTATGATTTGAGAAGGGTTGGTTGGCGGCGAAGCCGCCAACCAACCCTTCTCAAATAAATTATATCTGAAATGCCCGTCATTGCGGGTGTAACGAAGCAATCTCAAAACTTTTCCCGGATGACAATGTATAAATTTGTATATTATTATGTTAAAAATTACAAATAATCATTTCTATTTTTTTTACCATTTTAATTTTTTAGGTAGTTTTATGGCTTCGGTCAACTTTTATAAATATTTCGTGTTTATGTTGTGATTTCCATCTTCATTGATGAAAAGAATCCAACTTAAAGAGATTAATTGTTTTACATATAGGATAGTGGAAAAGCGATACGTGAAATATAAAATAGAAGTTTTTATAAGTATAAATAATAATGAACTTACATAAATTCAATATTCTTTCTGGTAAATCAGCACTTCCCTTTTTTTCAGGTATAATAGTTACAATAGTGGGGCTTATGGTCCTTGTTGGCTGGCAGATGGACATTACATTCCTCACAACTTTTGGTTTAGGTGCGGTTACCATGAAACCAAATGTTGCCGCTTTATTTCTCCTTTCCGGACTAACGCTCGTGCTTTTGCAATTTTCGCATCTATCAGCTACATGGCTTTCCCGTTTTTGCTCATTTCTTATTGTCCTTGTTGGAATCCTCACGCTTATAGAATTTGTCTTTAACCTGAATTTTGGGATTGATGAAGTGCTTTTTCGTGTTCCCGATACAACCGGATTGCTGGTTTATCCAAGCCGGATAGCTGCAAATGCAGCACTAAATTTTGTTTTACTTGGAATTGTTTTATACTTTTTTTCGTTGCCGGGCAAACGAAAATTACTTTTTATTGAATTTTGCCTTATTACAGCTTTCGCAATTAGCCTCGTTGGATTGCTGGGTTTAGTTTTTTGGATTAGCGATTTATCCGGATCTGCCGGTTACAAAAGTATGGCAATAATTTCGGCAGTTTCATTTATAGTGCTGTCTCTTGGTATTTATTTTACATATCGGAAATATGTGGCTGAAAAGATTACCGTAGAACAAAAACTATTTGCCGGATTAACCATTATAGCCACAATTATCCTATTCATTGTACTCCTCTCTTTGTACGATATTAAATCGATGCGCAAAGCTGAAGATTGGGTGGAGCACACCCAAATTGTAAAAAATGAAATAAGAAGTGTGCTTAACGATGCCATTATTGTTGAAACCGGGGCGAGGGGATTTATAATAACCGGGGATGACACCTATTTGGAGCCCTTGGAAAAAGCAAAGAACGATTTACCGGTTCTGTTAAAGGAACTTCACAATCTCACTCCCGGTAATCTTTTTCAGCAGAATAAATTGAATGTTCTAGAGTCCCTAATAGAAAAACAGATTAAAATAGATTCGCAATTAATTGAAGCCCGAAAGACAAAAGGCCTTTCCGAGGCACTTATTTTCTTTAATTTGGGTAGAGATAAAACAATTACGGATAGTATCCGTGCTATTACTGAACAAATGATTGTTGAAGAAAACCGGTTGTTATTAGCTCGGGGTATTGCTGAAGAAAACCTCTCAATGCAAATTGGTACGGTAGTAAAAATTGGTTTTTTGTTCCAGGTATTTTTGCTGGCCCTCATCTATTTCTTTGTTAAAGAAGATATTACGGGCCGCCGAAGGGCAGAAAATATCTTAAGTGAAAGTGAAAAGAAATTTAAGAATGTATTTGAAAATTCACCGATAGGAAAATCACTAACTACCATTGGTGGAAAACTCACCGTAAATAAAGAGTTTTGCAAAATAACCGGATATTCAAAAGAAGAACTGTCGCAACTGCACTGGAAAAAAATATCGCATCCCGATGAAATTGAAGAAACACAAAATTTAATTATTTCCATGCTTGCCGGCGAAATTAATAACGCTCGTCTTCAAAGACGGTACATCCATAAATTGGGCAAGGTTGTATGGACCGATTTTAGCACTTTCCTCCAAAGAGATGCAAACGGTAAACCACAGTTTTTTATTACCTCGGTTAACGATATAACCAAACAAAAGGAAGCTGAGGAAGCTTTGCTGCAATTAAACAACGAATTGGAGGAACGCATAAATAAACGCACTGCCGACCTTCAGCTATCAGAAAAAAAATACCGCAACCTCGTGGATAATGCAATTGTTGGGGTTTACAGCACTACTTTAGATGGAGAGTTCCTTTTTGCCAACAATGCACTTGTCCATATTGTTGAAGCCGGTTCCTTGGACCAGATATTGTCTTCTCCAGTATCATCATATTATAAGAACAAGGAAGATCGGGTTAGATTTATTCAACAATTACGGGAAACTGGAAAAGTACCGGGAATTGAGATGGAACTTGTTACAAAAAAATCGAACCCTGTTACCGTAATATTGAGTGCAATACTTCAAAATAATATCATCAGCGGCATGATGGTTGACATTTCCGAACGAAAGGAAGCTGAAAAAGAAATAAAATTGCTTGCTCATTCTATCGCAAGTATTCATGAATGTGTTACCATAACCGATACGAATGATTTCATCCTTTTTGCCAACGATGCTTTTATTAAAACCTATGGCTACCACAAGGAAGAATTAATAGGAAAACATATTAGTATTCTTCGACCACAGGATGTTTCGCTTGAAATTAGAAACAATATCTTAAATAAAACAATTGATGGCGGCTGGACCGGCGAAATTATCAATCAAAAGAAAGACGGTACATTATTTCCAGTCTATCTTTCAACTTCGGCTATCAAAGATGACCAAGGAAATAGTATTGCATTAATCGGCGTTGTTATGGATATCACCGAGCGTAAAAAAGCCGAAGAAAAAATGCTACAAGTCGAAAAACGATTTCGTTCTCTTATTGAGCAAGGCAAAGATATAATCACACTAATTGATAAAAATGGGATAATAATATATACAAGCCCGAGCAATGAAAATATCCTTGGTTATACAAATGAGGAGTATCTTGGCACCGGGTCACTTGGGTACATTCACCCGCAAGACCTGGGGAATATTAAAAAATTTTATTCTGATATTTATAGCAATCCTGGAAAGACCTTACGATCAGAATTTCGTTTTCGCCATAAAGATGGAACCTATCGTTGGTTGGAGGCTGTTGGGACTAATTACTTTGATAACCCAAATCTAAAAGCTATAGTTTCAACGGCTCGGGATATTACCCAACGTAAACAGGAAGAAAATCGGAAACAGGGACAAAGAGATATACTTGCATCCATCATAAAATCTACGCCACTTAATGAAATTTTTGAATTAATCATTAAATCTGTTGAAAGAGAAGAAATGGGCTGGCTTTGCTCCATTCTTCTTTTGGATGAGGATGGAAAACATTTGCAATCAGGAGCTGCACCCAGTTTGCCCGATTTTTACAATCAAGCAATTGATGGCTTGGAAATTGGCGAAAAAGTAGGTTCTTGCGGAGCTGCTGCATATTTAAAAAAACGGGTAATAGCAGAAGATTTACTTACCCACCCAAACTGGATCCCGTTTCGTGAATTAACGCAGCGGGCTGGCTTAAGATCGTGCTGGTCGGAACCAATACTTGGGGATGAAGGTAAAGTATTGGGTACTTTTGCAATGTACAACCGAGAACCCCACACACCACAAAATGAAGAAATTGAACTCCTAAAATCAGTAGTAGATATAGCAAGCCTCGCTATCACAAAAAACCTAAATGAAAAACATATTCAAAATATATATGCAGAACTGGAAACAAAAGTAGAAGAAAGAACAGCTCAACTTGCTAAAACAAATGAAGAACTTCAGCTGTCAAAAATCGAAGCAGAACAGGCCAACCTTGCAAAAAGCGAATTCCTCTCGCGAATGAGCCACGAACTTCGTACACCAATGAATTCAATCCTCGGATTTGCGCAATTAATGGATTTGGGAGAACTTATCCCTTCACACAAAAAAGGTGTGAATCAAATTTTGAAAAGCGGAAAACATCTACTGGATCTGATTAATGAAGTGTTAGATCTTTCACGGATAGAAGCTGGGAAACTTTCAATCTCCTTGGAACCGGTGGCACTTAAAGGAATCATTTCCGAAACGATGGACTTTATTCATCCTCTTGCAGATAAGCGTGAAATTAATATAGAATTAATTGATCGGCCCGTTAATGGGCTTTTTGTAAAAGCAGACCGGCAAGGGCTAAAACAAGTTCTGCTAAATTTAATTAACAATGCTGTAAAATTCAATCGCGAAAAGGGTTCGGTGACGATAGAATGTATCAAGATTCAAGATTCAAGTTTAAAGTTAGGCACGGACCAGAGCGAACCTGAAACCTTAAACTTGAAACCCGAAACTAAAATCAGGATTAGTATTATTGACACGGGTAAAGGTATTGTAACTAAAGAATTACACAACCTTTTTAAGCCTTTTCAACGTATTGGATCTGAAATTTCGGAGATTGAAGGAACAGGGCTGGGATTAGCTGTGGCTAAAAAATTGGTTGAAGCAATGGATGGAAGTATTGGCGTTGAAAGTACTCCAGGTGTTGGAAGTACATTTTGGATTGAACTACAACAAGCTGCGGGACAGGTTGATTACCATAAACAGAATGGTGGTTTAACAAAATATACAAACGTTGGGGCACAGAAAAAAGGCACTATTTTGTACATCGAAGATAATCAGTCGAACATAGAATTAGTTGAACAAATATTAGGGATTTATTATCCTGAAATATTTCTACTAACTGAAAAATATGGGAAATTAGCGGTGAAACATGCAAGCGAATATAAACCGGATTTAATCCTGCTCGACCTCGATCTTCCCGACATACACGGAAGTAAAGTGATAAAATTTTTACAATCCGAGCAAACTACTAAAGACATCCCGGTTATTATAATCAGTGCCGATTCTATGCCAAAGCAAATTAATAAGCTATTGAAAGCCGGGGCTAAAGATTATTTGACCAAACCAATTGATGTTATACAATTTTTGAAGATTGTAGATGAATATGTGGATAAATAAAAAAATATATATATATACAGATTTGGAGCTAAAGATTTTTTTTTTAATAAATGCCATGATCAATTCAACGCTTAAAAATGCCAAAATACTTGTTGTGGACGATCAGCAAGTCAATATTGATGTTATTACCGACCTGTTTGATATATTGGGCTATTCAAATGTAAAAACAACTACCGATCCTCGCGAGGTGCTCGATATATTCAGGAAATTTAACCCTGATTTAATCTTACTCGATCTGATGATGCCCTACCTAAACGGGTTTCAGGTAATGGAAAAGTTGAAAGGCCTCGTTTCGGACGACACCTTTTTGCCAATATTAGTGCTTACGGCAGACGTATCCGAAGAGGCAAAAAAGCGTGCCTTGGCTGGCGGGGCAAAAGATTTCCTGACCAAACCATTCAATTTGGTTGAAGTTGCCCTTCGGATTAAAAACCTGTTAGAAACACGCTATCTTCATCTTCAACTTCAGGACCAGAATCAAATACTGGAAATAAAAGTTAACGAACGAACGCTTGAACTTGAAAATGCAAACAGGGAATTACAAGTACTCGATCAGGCAAAATCAGATTTTTTGTCTATCATCGGTCACGAAATAAATACGCCATTAAATGGTATATTAGGATTTATTGAAATTCTTAAAACTGAACTTAAAGAATTAAAACACTTGGAGTTACTAAATTATCTCGAAGTTTCAGCTAATCGCCTTGCACGATTTTCAAAAGTAAGTATGCTTATTACCAGGTTAAAAACAAATAATAATTTTATTTTAAATGAAAATGTTTCGATAGCCCAGTTGATTGAGAGTGGGACGGAAAATCTAATAGATCAGATTAATGCGCGAGGTATAAAATTGATTACCGAAGGCAACTTTCAGAAATTATCTATCAGGGGCGAACCCTTTTTACTGGAATTCTGTTTTAAAAGTTTACTTAAAAACACCATAAAATATGCGCCTGATGATAGTACGGTTACAATCAGGATAATTTTTGACAGAAAACAAATTGTATGTACATTTTCCGACCAGGGATCCGGATTCTCGTCAAAAGCATTGAAGAACCTGTTTAAATTATTTATTCCCGGAGAAAAACATACTGACCAGAATAAAGGTCTTGATCTTGCACTCGTTAAGTTAATAATGAATGCACATAACGGAGAAATTGTGGTCAAAAACAATAAAATTCATGGAGCAACCGTAACTTTAACTTTTCCTGTTTTATAGTATTTGGAAAGAAATAACATATATGGAACAATACCTTTTTGGAAAAACTTTACAAGAGTTACAAGGATTGGTAGCAGAAATGGGACTACCAAAATTCACCGCTAAACAAATTGCCGACTGGCTTTATAAGAAACAAATTTCATCGATTGATGAAATGACCAACCTTTCAATAAAAGCACGTGAACTTTTAAATGAAAAATATGATTTTGGATTAATTGCTTCAACCCGGGTGCAGGAAAGTCTCGACGGAACAAAAAAATACCTCTTTCCAACGGCACAAAATAAGTTTATAGAAACAGCAATGATTCCTGACCGCGACCGAAAAACAGTTTGCGTGAGTTCACAAGTTGGGTGTAAAATGGGCTGCCTTTTTTGTTTTACCGCTAAACAGGGTTTTCAGGGACAATTGACTGCCGGCGAGATTGTAAACCAGGTTAAAAGTATTGCCGAAGCCAGCGAAGTATCCAATATTGTTTATATGGGAATGGGTGAACCGTTTGACAATCTTGATGAAGTTTTGAAAAGCATTGAGATTTTTACAGCAGAATGGGGGTTTGCAATGAGCCCACGGCGGATTACCGTTTCAACAATTGGAATAATCCCGGGAATGCTCACTTTTCTCGAAAAAAGTGAAGCACATTTAGCGGTGAGTTTGCACACTCCTTTTCATGAAGAACGCCAAAAGTTAATGCCTGTTCAAGTTGCCTATCCAATTCAAGAGGTGATTGACGAAATAAAAAGCTGGGATTTTGGCCGGCAACGGCGCATTTCGTTTGAGTACATTTTGTTTGAAGGATTGAACGATTCGCCGAAACATGTGAATGAATTGTCACGAATTTTAAGCGGTTTAAAATGCCGGATCAATCTCATTCGTTTTCACCCGGTACCGGGAACACCGTTGAAAAGTCCCGATGAAAATGCCATTCAAAAATTTAAAGAAAAGCTGAACCAAAAGGGAATTACAACTACAATCCGTGCTTCGCGTGGCGAGGATATTTATGCCGCATGTGGATTGCTTTCTACAAAGGAGTTGATGAAAGCCCCACCCAGACCCTCTTAGGGGAGGAATAGAAAAAAGAAAGTTAATTGTTTTTTTTTTATTTTCTGATTTGTTATTTCTTATTCGATATTACTTATTTTTTTCAAGCCCACATTGGCAAAAGCTCCTCCTTTGAAAAAACGCTTAGCGGTTGGAACCGTTAAGTGCGTTTGTCACTTCTTCCGTCATTCCGGCGCAGGCCGGAATCTGTCCCAGTTTTTATGAGCTTCCCGCATTCGCGGGAATGAAGAAAATTATGACACTGGCTATTCGAGAATTGATTTTTTACCTCTTTAAATTCACAAAAGCATCATCTTTTCAATATAAATATCCTGAAATGTTGAATCGCCTTCTAAGTTGGTGTGGGTGGTTTTATTCAAGATATTTTGGATAAATTTTTCATCTTCAAACAAAAATATCTTTGCCCCGATGAGTGCTGTGTTGCCAAGTTTTACGATTTTTTCTTCCTCACATTCAATCAACCCGGTCCGAATAACATTTTTGATATTCAGAAAATTACCAAAACCTCCAGCAATGAATACCTTGTCGATTTCCCTATAAGTAATTTTCATGAGATTTAACAACATTTGAATGCCAGCTGCAATTGCCGCTTTCGCCAGTTGAAACTCACGAATATCTTGTTGCGTAAGGAAAACTCCGGAAGCCAATTCAATTTTATCTTCTCCTGAATTGAATTCACCAAACATCCCAATTTTTTCCTGATTCAACAAAATTGCGAGCACATCAATTAAACCGCTGCCACAAATTCCTTTGGCAGGCACATTCCCAATTACATGGCTTTGAAGTTTCCCGTTCTCAAAAATTACCGAGGAAATTGCCCCTGTTGTTGCCCTCATTCCCTGATTGATTTTTGCCCCTTCGAAAGCAGGCCCGGCAGCAGTACTTGCACAAATAATTTTGTCGCAATTTCCAAGCACAATTTCGCCGTTGGTTCCCAGGTCGATTAAAACCGACAATTCCTTTCGCTCCGCTATTTTTGTTGCAGCAATTCCGGCCAAAATATCACTGCCCACAAAACTTCCAATTGAGGGATAGAATTGAATTTCAGCTGTTGTTGGCAATTCCCAATTTAATTGTTTTGGGGCAAGTTTCTGGATTCCTAAATTGGGCGATTCAAATGGATAAAACGAAAGTGAATTTACTTTCAAGCCTGAAAAAATATGGTGCATAACCGTGTTTCCCACCAAAGCAACTTTCGAGATTTCAACCGGATGTTTTTTTAAGATGATCTTGATCATTTTCCCAATTTTTTGCCGAATCAAATTTTGTATCTCAGGTTGATTTCCATCGAGGCAACTTTGGATTCGGGAAATTAAATCGCCACCAAATTTTGCCTGCGGATTTACATCTGAAACAGAATCCAAAACATGGCCATTTTTTAGGTTCATTAATTGAACAACAACTGTTGTTGTTCCCAGATCAACAGCAATTCCAAATCCGGTTTGTGGTGTAAATTCAAAAGTGGAATTGTCTGCCAATATCATATTCTCGAATTGCGAAACTTCCAGCATAATATCCGATTCGGCTTTACAAAAGCAGGACAATCGCCAACTATCCGACAGCTTTAATTTATCTAACTTTTGTTGTTGAAGCGCATCAACTTTCAACTCGCCTTTAAGTAATTTTACTTTGCAATTTCCACAAGTTCCTTTTCCGCCACACGGAAATTCAACGCCAAATTCATGTAAAAAATCGATTAATGGAGTTCCGGCATTTACTGAAATAATTTTACCAAGTGGCTGAAGGGTAATGTTCACTTTTTGCTGCATTGTATTTTTTAATAATTATTTTCTTAGATTAAAAACTCAAGGAAATTCTCTTTTGAAATCACTTGAAAACCTGACTCGGGATATGCTTTCTGCCAGGCTAAGGGAGCTTTTATTTTTCGAGGCGAATATTTAAATTCGTAACCAAATAGGTTTCCGTCCCTTTCTTCAACCAAATCAATTTCTTGTTTGTCGTAGGTTCTCCAAAAATAGTCGTTCGAGAAGATTCTTTTATAATGTTTGGTTTTTAGTCTTTCCATAAAAAGAAAATTCTCCCAAAGCATTCCCCGGTCGTTTCGCTGGTTTATTGGGTTGAAATTATTGATTAAAGCGTTGCGAATTCCATTATCCCAAAAATAATAGCGCGAAGATTTTACAATCTCCTTCCGAAGGTTTCGGGAAAATCCACCTACTCGTTTCAAAATGAATGTTTTTTCGAGTAGGTCGAGATATCTTTCAACACTTTGTTTTGCAATTCCTAAATTGTTTCCCAATTCGCTCAACGAAACTTCGTGGCCAATTTGAAAAGCCAGCAGTTTTAGTAAGTCGGTTAATTTCGAAGGGTTTCGAATATTCTCTAATTCCAAAATATCTTTGAACAGGTAGGAGTCTCGAAGAGCAATTAAATATTCAATTTTATCTTCAATTACTTCAGCATTTAATATCTCAGGATAACTCCCAAACAACAACAGATTTTCTAACTGCTCAGCTACCTTCATTCCGCCCAGTTGTGTGTAAAGTTCAAAAATTGAAATTGGGTATAAAATACATGTGGTATTTCTTCCGGTTAGTGGTTCACCAATTTTATTTGATAATTCAAACGACGACGAGCCGCTTGCCACAATTGTCATCTCAGGGAAATGGTCGGTTAAAAGTTTCAGGGCATATCCTATTTTAGGTATTCGTTGTACTTCATCGATAAATACCAAATCGTATTTTCCAAAATAGGTAATAATGGAATTTAATTTTGGGGAGGATAAAATTTCACGAAGTTCGAGATTGTTACCAGTTCCTGAATATTTTTTTCCTTCAAAACCTGCAATAAGTTTTTTAAGCAATTCGGTTTTCCCCACTCGTCGTGGGCCATATAAAACAAAAACTTTTCCCCTTTTTAGAAAAGAATTATTCTGGTTTTCCAAATATCTTTCATACCAATTCATTGTTTTTTTGATGTTACTTTAAACCTTTCAAAGGTAATAAAATTGAAATAAAAACTAAATTAGGGAAGTTTAGTTGCCCAATTCAGCTAAATTAGGGAAGTTTTAGTGCTGAAATTGAGATAAAAACAGAGAATAATTACGAATTAACTAAAGTTTCCCACGTCGGAAAGTGTTGATATATCAAGAAAACAAAAAGTAACAAGTAGTGGTAAAATTGAGTTTAAATTGCTATATTTGAGTTAGTTAGTTACAAAACAAAAAGCAGTTTATTCACAAAACCACTGCTTATGGCATCAAAAATAGCACATTTAAGCGAATTGGAAAGCGTTCTTTGCAATAATGAAAAAACCAACGAGGGGGTCCTCCATTTCTTTTCAACATTCAAGACAAGGCGGTTTTTAGGTTCGTTCGGTCCATTCAAAAGCAAAGGGTCCGATGTTTCCCTACTTTTACTTTGCTTGCTTATTTTCAGGCTCCGGGGTGAAAGTATTTACAGGATGCAAAACCACGGTAAAAATTTTCTTGAAAAGATTGACGACAACACCTTTTATCGGCTGATGAACAACCCTTGGATGGACTGGCGCAAATATCCATTAAGAAAAATAAATATCAGAGGATAAATGATAATTAACTGTAATACTATTTCTAAATTTGTCTTCTTTAATCATAACCCAAATTTCGTTTAACTCTGAAAGTCTTTTTCATTCAAATTAAAGTCTTTGTAGTTGGTAGTAAAAGAAGTATCAATTTTCAAAGTCTTGCTAAACTGATCAGTTGCTTTTGCTAGTCCTTTTTCGTCATTGTCAACCAAATAACTCAATAGGTATAGTTCTGCCCGCCGCAGGTTTAATTTAGTATCCTTTTCAAATTGAGTAGCGCAGATCTCAGCAGTAAATGTAGCCTCTCGAAATGTTTGAACTCTCGCAATTGAACCAATCTTCAAAAGACATGATATTGTATCGGACTTTTCAGGTGAATATATACATCCGATTAACAATGCCGATATTATAAATAGTGTCCGTCTTTAAAGTCCTATTTCTGCGTTACGCTCGCCAGAAAAACAGTCATTTACAAGCGTAAACTTCTTTATTTTCTGACTTCGCAAGCCTTGAATTCGAACTTTCTAAATCAAACACCGACTTTATTTACAGTATCTAATTAGTGTTCGTCCATAAAGTTCGACTTCTTCGTTACGCTCGACATAAAAACAGTCATTTACAAGCGTAAACTTCTTTATTTTATGACTTCGCAAGCCTTGAATTCGAACTTTCTATTCCAAACACCTACTTTATGGACAGACTCTAATTAGACTCAAATCTATCTCTCTTATTTTCCCATTAATAACTTTTTCAAATGCAAAACCTTTCCGATTTAATTCCCTCGATTCGTTTTGAGTGTGTTGATATTGTATAAACATTCGGGTTGGATTTTTTAATACATGAATTTGTAAAAATCCATTATCCGAACTATTACCAACAGCACCGGTATTTAGTGCTATTGCACCGGTGTCAACATCCATCCCTAAAAAATGGTACCGTTGAAATACGTGTGTTGTCGCGCCTAAAACCAGATCAGCTTTATTCATTAGCTTTAACTTTCTCTCTTCACTGAGCTGATTTACCCAAGCCCCATTATGAGCAAGAACTACAATAATATCTCTATCTATCGACTTGTGTATTCCATTCAAAACATCCATCAAATATTCTCTTGAACTTTCGTTAAATGCAATTGCAGGGTCGATCGGATTGTCGGAATAATGAAGTTGAATTATGTGGACCCTTATTCCTTCGTGCTCCTCAACTGCATAATATTCGCATCCATTTTCTCTAATCTTTACATTCTCTCTGTTCGATAAATCAACAAAATCCAAAATGGGGGCTCCTGATCCCCAATCTCCTTGATTTTGGCCCCAAAATTCATTTTCGCCATCGGCAACGTTGGGATAAAAATGGTTGTGCCATAAACTATCGGTTCTAATTAAGTCTAAAAATGGGTTCTCCCTATTATCTTTTACATGATCGCCGAGACCAAGAATAAAGCTGTCCCCAGCTTCCCTTATCCACTTATCACATTTATACATGTGAGGGTTTTCCACCGAGTAACCCTTATTGTCGCTCATAATTGAAAAACTGAATGCAGCCATATTATCGAGATCTTTGATAGTTGGCTGTGCAAATAGCGGGGTAATTGCAGTTACAAAAATTAGTACTAATACTATTTCTTTTGTATAAAATTTCATAAGACTTATTCTTTTCTTTTTTTTTCGTGTTAAACGGTTGTGCTAAGTTTAGTTGCCGATTGCAGAGTTGCTTTCCTGTTAGTCAACCGACTGACTGAACGGCGATGCGAGAATCCACTGTTGATTGACGCACCGACCCCCGCTCTGAAACATGCACGTTGTTATTAGCTATCGTTTTTTGTTAATTATGGAAACGTTATAACACCTCCAATACCATTTTTAATTGCTTTTCGACATTTCTTTTTAAAAGGAATATTTTTGTTTTCAGAAAGATATTTACACACTTTAAATAAGTCAGTTGTCAAGATGAGACCAATGTTTCTTCTTTTAGCAGCGCTTAAACATTTTGCAGTGAAAAATTCTGAGCGGTCAGCAGGCACAAATAGTCTTTGTGAATTTCCAAACAATAGTCCAAACGCTTCCTCTGGATAATCATTCTTTTCAAAATCTTCATTAATTTCATCTGAAAGTTGTCTTAACTTACTAATGTCAATTGCTTTATTGTCTTTACCTTCACATTCTCCAATAAATCTATCATTTTCAGGAGAAGTAATTATTTTGTCAAGTTCAAGCTCTCCATCATCATAGTTTTCTGCTTTATAACATAGGATTTCTAATCCTTTAATTACAGTAATTTCAAGTGGTTTTCCACTCTCAAAAAGTAAATCTTTTAGAGAATTCTCTTCAATTAATTCATTTTTAAATTGGTTTGATTGTTCAGTGAATTTTTTAATTTGTTCTTGACTATTATCAATCTTTTTTATTAAAGTTTGTACTTTTTCTATTTCAAATTCTAAATTGTCAACCCATTCAGGTTGAACAGTTTTTGTTACTTTTCCACTTAATTGGTTATCCGTTGCAATAAGATGTTGAATGAATCTTTTACCAAGATTTATAGCATCTTTAGTCCAAGCTTCTTTGCCATTTTTGTTTTCTTTGACAAATTCTTCAATTTCAAAATTCAACATTGGTAAATAAATAATTTTTCCATTTCCAACTTCCTCAATACCTCCAACTATTCTATTGCCATACTTCGTAGTAAAGGTTGGTTCTATATTGGTTGAATTTAAATATACTTCATAGGAAAGTAAATGCTTGAAATCATTATAGAAATCATTAAAAATTCTGTTACTACTCAGCAGTAATATTCATTGTTAATCAATGAGTTACATTTTCGTTAATAACTTATTTATTTTGTTAATTTATAGATTATCAGGATATTAAAGAAATGACATTTATTTATTAGTAAATTTTTTGAGAATTTAAATAGCTATAAGTATTTTATATTCAATCTATTAAACCTGCTGAGTAGTAACAAAAATACTGATAATTTGCTTCAACTTTGCTGATGAAATAGTTTTGTACGTAAAAAACATACCGATATTTAGAGTTGAAAATTGGACATAAAAAAAATCCCGGCATCCACTCCGGGATTTTCATAATTTTTAATTCCTCCTGTGTTTAAACAAGTTTATTGGGTTTGTATGCCACAAATATAATTAAAGTTTGATACCACACTTAAAATCAACAACTTATTTTGCATAATACAGATTCATTCTAAATTGCTCATTTAAAAATTGTCTCTTTTTGGGAATTTATTTTTCATAACGGGATATGTAAGGATGATTTTATTCCGCTTCTTGATAAATAAAATCAATTCTGTTTTGAATTTACATTAAGGACTATTAAGTTTTGGCTTCAATAAACCAAAACTGTTTTTAACCTGATTAATTCATAAGTTTTCGTTATGAAAAAGAAAAATGCAAAGGTGAGCGCAAATTTCCGATTCGCAGGAATAGCCTTAGCTATTTCGAGAATCAGGAATTGAGCAACGTACATCTTTCCAATTCGTTACAATTGATTCAGGCACTACAAAAAGCAGATAAAAGTTTCGAAGTGCAAGTTGGTCCCGATCGTGGGCACACTGCTGTCTCAACAGATCGGATGATGGAGTTTTTTATTCAGAATTTGGTGTTTGAAAATTAGGGTTATTCATCTCGTGACTTGAAGTTACTGAATGAATAACCCTAAAAAATGTGAAACCCCTTATTTATAAATCTTGCTCTCAGGATAAAATACAAACCAGGCAAAAGCAAAGTGGTTTCCATAACGAAGGGGAGTTAGCTTTTTCCCTTCCAGTTCACCTTTTATACATTTCCCGGTAATTGTCCAGGTTGAGCCAGTTTCTTTGTCATTAAAATAATCGCCATTCTTTTTAAAAGTGAGTGTTTTATCATTAATAACTCTTTCAAAAACGGTAATTGAACCAATGTCTTTTGCTGCCGAAATATCTTTTACATCCAAAATCGAATTCGTTCCAGCCTGAAAAAACAGGACGATTTTTAATCTGTTAAATTCATCGTTTATTACTTTTTCTTTGGCAACCGTTGAGTGGGGATATATTTTAAATCCACCTTTCGAATGAATGTCAATTACGCGTTCCATGGCAGGTAAGCGATTATCGATTTCACCAAAAAACAGGCGCGGGTTGGGTTTCGAGTCGTATCCCTCGTAAACGTTGGTACCGTATTGCTGCTCTTGTTTTTCGAAACCTGTTTTTTTTGAAAGAACTCCACCGGTTGGATAGTTTTCAATAAAATCAGCAAGCGAAATAATTTGTGCCGGTAAAGTTTCCAATTCTGCACCAGTGAGTTCACCAACTAAACCTTCGCCGATAAATTGTTGCCACCACGTTTCGGTTTGCCTGTCCCACATTACCAGGTTACTGCTTCGCAACATTCCCGAAACACCAAAATCGAGCAAATATTCTTTGTCGTTGTATTTTAGTTTACGGTTAAAAGCAATTGCCGAGTTACAAAGCGGGCAATAACTTGCCGAGAAATATAAATCGCCAATGTTATCGTTTACTATTTCGTGGTAAGTTAAAATATTTAGCGGGATGGCTTTTGCAAGCCCTTTGTTTTCGATAACAATTACCGGTTCGTGACCAAAATATTGTAAGCTTGCATCGGTAGAAGAAATGTATTCTGGATTGTCGATTGGAGGAATTCCATCGCGTTTTAAGAGTGCCCTGAATTCGTTTAACGGTACTGAATGTTTTGCTGTATCTGTTTTCCATTTCTGTCCAACCTTTTCAAGATTATGAACTTAGGGTTTGTGAAGAAATAACATGACTGGAATTGACGAAGTTATTTTGTGCGATAACAAGGCAAAAAACGTAGCTATAGCCATAGTTACAGCGAGGCTTTTTAACGAAGTTAGCGTGCAAAA
>JAKIST010000005.1 GCA_021648495.1 Draconibacterium sp. | reverse complement strand
ATGTTTCAAAAGCCGAAATGGAAGTTTACGATGCCATCGAAGATAAACCGGTTTTTTCTGAAGGCGCACTTAAGTCGCACTTTGGCTGGCACATCCTCACGCGCGGAAATGCGTTTGATATTTTCCCTCCGGAAGTGATTAAAGAGGCAACACGCAAACATCCTATTGCAGAAATGAAACTCGTTTCGAATGATTTTACATCCGTTGATTTTGGTTGGATTGGATATGTTTCTCCCAGCGAAAAAACAATTGGGATGCAGCCCGATATGTTGGAATATGTAACGAGCAGGGCAGCTGGTTGGAATTCAATTATCTCTTTGATTGGGAATCTTGATCAGCTGAAAAGTCATGCCAGAACGGATGACAATTTAGAGGTAATTCGTAGATGGGAAGAGGCCAGGGCAATAAATTTCCTTACTTCGGAACAAAAGAAAAATCTTCGGGATGAGTACCAGGAGCATATTTTACTGATAAATGAAGAGGCCAATTTGGAACTTGTCCCTTATAAACAGATTAAGAATATTGCAAACGGAAGTAAAGAAATTCGTGCTTTTATTTTCAACCGAAACAATAAAACCTGGGTAGTTTACTGGCATACTTCCAGCAAAAAAACTATGGAATTAGTAGTAGATCCTAAAAAGATAAGTTTGTTTGAAACGCTTGGAAAAACGATCCCGGTGGAGACAAAAAATGGGAATGTTGTTTTTCCTGTCGATAAACGCCGATATATCCAGTTTAACCTTCCTCCTAAAAAAGTTATTAAACTATTTTTAGAAGCTAAAATTGGATGAAATGAGAAAGTTGTGAGAAAAAATAAGATTAATTGACAACAGGATTGATGAATTCAAATTAAATCGCTGCTACAGCGGGCAGTATCAATGAAAGTTTAAAATCAATAAATTTTTCACTTTCCGGGTAGATTCAATTATTTTTTCTATTCTTTCTGATTATGATAGGGCGATTCCAACTTTCTGCCCCGGTACGAAAACCGTTTCGAAATGATATTCAGGATTTCGTTGGCCGTACTTTCAATGGGTTTGTTGGAAACATTTAGAACGGTAAATTTACCCCGATCGAAGGTAAACATGGCATTTCTAATTTCCTCCCTGACTGCGCGTTCATCAATATATTTTTCGTCCTGGTGGTTGTTCCAGCCCAAAAGCCGTTTTTTACGGTGTATTATTAGCTGGCCGGCTCCAATATGCAAGCCAAAAACACGCTGTGGGTCAATATTAAACAATTCGTCGGGTGGCTGAATTCCGTTTACTAACGGTACATTTGCCACTTTCCAGCCATACATTGCGAGGTAAACACTGAGTGGCGTTTTCCCAGCTCGCGAAACACCTGTTAATATTATTTCAGCTTCCCGTAAACGTTGGGGGCTCATTCCATCGTCGTGCGACAGGGTAAATTCAATTGAATCTATCCGGTCGAAATACTGATGGTTTAGTTCACGGTAAAGCCCCGGGTGTTTCAGTGGTTCCACATCCAAAACCTCGTCGAGGTAATCAGCGAGGTTTCCCATTAAATCTACCACACGAACTCCAAATTCATTACAAATTTCATTTATCTTTTTTCGTAAATCAGGATTTACCATGGTGTGGGCAATTAAACCCCCATCGGTTTTGGCTTTCATAATTGTATCAAAAATCTGATCTTCATTGTCAACTTGTGAAACAATAATTACCGGAATATCATTTTCAGGATATTGGATAAGCAGCGATTGTACCAGATTATTTCCGGCAATTCCACGTCCGCCAGACACGATATAAATAGGAGCGGGAAATATTTTTTTCTGAATGTTCATTTGTATGTTTTTTTATTAGAACAAAAAAAGAACCTGTCGGTTTTGGCAAGCTCCAATTTTTTAGAACCTAATTTTATATATTATTTTATTTTGGAAGAAATTTAATTTAAAAAGTAGCCCCTTTTTGAACTTCTTTGTTGCTAAATGGATCGGCATGATATTGATTATTTGATAATTTCCAGAATAATTAATAGTAAAAATACTTTCACAACACGTTTTACAATTTTCATTTGCAGTTAGGCATTGTTACGAAATATCATGACCATTCTGGCTTGTTCTTTTGCACGCTAACTGCGTTAAAAAGCCTCACTATAGCTAAGGCTATGACAGCGTTTTTTGCCTTGTTATCGCACAAAACAACATCGCCAGCTTTGTCCAACTTATTTCGTAATAATGCCTTAGGGCATGTTAGCAAATAAACTTTACATTTTGACTTGTTCTTTTGCCCTTTTTCTGCGTTGTAAAACCTTTAAATAGCTTTGGCTATTCGCAGATTTTACGCCTTGAAAAAGAACAAAATTACCACGTCAATTACGTAAACCTTATTTCACAACAAGCCCTTAGTTTTAGTGAATATTAAAAATTAGTATTGAAAATTACAGATTGAATTTCAATTATATATATATTTAGTGCATTAAATTAAAAATTAAATTAAATTTTATTCAAATGAAAAAATTAATTATCTTGTTTTTCCTTGGAATTTATGTACTGTCAACTACAGCGCAGGAAGCTGATAAAATTGTTGGTGTTTGGTGGAACGATGAAAAAACATCAAAAATAGAGGTTGAAAAAGTAGATGGAAAATATATCGGAACCGTTGTTTATATGATTCCCGAAAAATATGAAAATGGCTTGCCCCCGAAAGATCATGAAAATCCGGATCCTGCACTTCAGGGCCGCTCGGTTATTGGGCTGCAGATTTTAAGCGGTTTTGAATATGATGCAAAAGATAAAGAGTGGAGAAAGGGTTCTATTTACGATCCAAAATCTGGAAAAACCTACGATTGTTATGCCTGGATGGAAAGCGGTGATTTACTGAAACTAAAAGGTTTTATTGCTGGAATCCGTTGGCTGGGGCGTAGTTCAGAATGGTACCGGACAACGTTATAAAAGCCCTTTTAACCAAAGCGAAAAAAACCAGTCGGCTACTCGTAGTCCGTTATTATTAATCCTTTGTTTTGTAGAATAGTTGTAGCAGACTTAACTGAACTGGCAGAACCCAAGTTATGCTTTCGAAGGAAAGACCCTGAAAAAGGTTTCTCCACAATCTCTTCTTGTGCAATCGATTTTAAAATCTTAAAATGAAATCCTGAAAGCAATTCCCTGTAATTGTAATAAGTGATTTCATTTTCTTTAACAATCTGTACAAGCGTTTCATCAATAAACTCTGTTGTTATTTTGTTTACTTCCAAAGAATATAATTTGTTAGATAGGTATTGAACATTATATGTAATTCCCCTATTAATGTTATAAATATGTTCTACTTGCGAGGTATTTATTTGTTTGTCATTTTCTGTAAAATGATTTGAAATAAATGGAGCATATTTATCAATGTTAATCTTTTTAAGCTCCATTATTTCAGTACTTTGGTAAAACGGACGGGAGTATTCATTAAATATCGAAAGTAAAAAATGTGTGTGGCTACCGCTAAAAATAAAACACGATTCATTATCATTCTGAATTTCTGAACGCAATAACGCCTCAATATTTTTCTCGGGGTAGGTTAATATTTGTTGAAATTCATCGAAAGCGATTGTTACTTTTTTTTGAGAATGTCTTAAATATTTGAACAATAAATGAATCGACTCTTCTGCTTCGCGAACGGTGTTTATCGAAAGCTCCAGGTTTGGAATTCCACTTTGAGGGTCAATCGAAAATTTTGGGTTTATTGATTTGAAGAACTGTGTGATGTTTCTTAGGACTTTTTCGCTGAATGGTTCGAGCTTTTGAAGTAATTTATTTGCTAATATTTTTATGAAATCGTTTAATTTCTGAGTTGGGTAGAGGTCGATGTATATAAATACGACCTTGTTGTTGCTTAAATTCTCAACATGGTTTAAAAGGGCAGTTTTGCCAATTTTCCTTTCCGAAACCAAGGTTATGTTTCGGGAGTTTTCCATCGCATTTAATACCCTTTCAGTTTCGATTTCCCGGTCGCAGAAATATTTGGGACTTTTGTATCCCGATAAAATAAATGGATTCATAATTCAATTACGTTTTTCTCGCAATAGATTAACCCGAAACTTGCACGTCAAACCCTGCATTTTTTACGCGGTCGGCAATGGAATTTAAATCCTTAAGTGGAACTCTTTCCAATGTGCTTAAAGGTGTGTCGCGTGCAATTGTATAAATCATTACCTGCGATGGATTTATTTTTATTAGCAAGTTAATCCATGCCGAAATCTCTTTTTCAGTAGTATTATTGATTACGCTTCCCTTGAAACTTCCGCGCACAAACATGGTTTGAATTATTACCTTCCCACGAAAAGCCACCAATTGTTCTACTACTTTATCCAAATCGAAATTCCCATTTGGGCAATCTATTAATCGAACCGTCTTTTCAAAAGCAGAGTCGAGTTTTTGAATGTTATCTTTAATTTTTAGCAGCGCGTTAAAAACGGGCTTTTTGTGTAACATTGTCGCATTCGACAAAACAGCAATTCGGGTTTTTGGAGTTAGTTTATTGCGCAATTCAATGGTGTCGTCAATAATTCCAGGAAACTCGGGGTGAAGAGTTGGTTCACCGTTTCCAGCAAAAGTAATTACATCGGGCAGTTGATTTTCTGCAAGCATTTGATTGAGTTTTTCTTCCAGTTTTTCGCGAACTTCAATTCTTAAAGGAAGAACAATTCTCTCCTTATATTTTTTTGGTGTCCAGCCACATTCGCAATAAATACAGTCGAACGAACATACTTTTACGTTTGTTGGCAATAAGTTAATTCCCAGCGAAACTCCAAGCCTGCGGCTTTCTACCGGGCCAAAAACAATTTTATCGAATAAAAATGTTGCCATATTAAATTTTGAAACATTAAAATAAGAGGTTGAAACTACACTAGCCGCTTAACTGTACTTTGCTCTGTCAGTTTCATATTTTTAAAATCGATGCCCGTAATTAAATTAACGCCTGGTTTTTTCCCCGATTGAAAACTTCCAAAACCAGGCTCAATTCCCAATGCTTTTGCTCCATTTAAAGTTGCCCAAATCAATAATTCTTCCATTTCAATTTCAGGTAAATTTTGTTGAAGTGTTATCATTTCCGACAAAACAGATAAATTGTGATTCGAGGCCAGGCTGTCGGTTCCAAGGCAAATATTTAACTTTTCATTCCGAAAAAGAGAAACCGGTGGGAGTTGGTTTTCTATATAAAGATTGGAATTTGGGCAGAGTACAAAAAAGGTATTTTTTAGTGAACGGCATTTTTTTAGGTCATCCAAATCTGCCTTTTTTGTAAATGTACTGTGAACTAAAAGAAGCTGGTTTTCTGCCGATAAATATTTTAGAACAGAAGAGAGGGAACTTTTTCCGCTTGCTTGCCAAAGCGAAATGTCAATTCCCAAATTGTGTTGAAGATGGTTGGCAATTGGACCGGTGCCATCTATAAAAAATTGTGCTTCGCCTTTACTTTCCTGATTGTGAATGGTTAAAATACTCTTTTCAGCAAAAGCATTCTCTTTTATTCTATTGAAAAGCAGTTTGGAAACGGAATAGGGCGAATGTGGAACAATTGAAGCATTTAAATTATTTTCCTGAAATTCGTTTTGAATAAATTTTGCAAATTCAAAAGCACGTTCGGCACGCGATGGATGAAACCCAAACGATTCAACAAAAGTATGGTAAAATATTTTGCTTTTTATTTTAGTGTCAAGTGTTAGTATCGAATTTGAAATATCACCAACCGCAGCAATGCCAGCAGCCCACATTTTCCGATCGGCAAATTGAATGGCCTTTTCAATACTTTCGGTTTCTTCGTTTCGGAGCGTGTTTATTTTTCCGATAAATCCGCCTATTCCTGCGTTTTCTTCAATTTTGCCTTTTAAATGCGAAAGCTCAAGGTGGCAGTGCGTATTCACAAACCCGGGGACCAAAATACCACTATAAAATTCTAAGCCCGATTCTTCTTTCAGCTCCTTTTTGTTGTCGATTATATTAACAACTGTCCCATTTGGTCCACAAATAAGAATACCGTTTTTTACAGGTGGCCGGTTGCAAGGAAAAATGTATGTGGCTGCAATTTTTCTCACAGCGGATTATTTTTCGGCATCAAACTCCAACAGTTCGTTCTTTCTGCCGGAATACCCTTGTTCTATTTCGCTGAGTTTGTTCATCACTTTACGGTACATTTTTTCAAATTTCCGCGGTGTGCTGGCATAAAAGACAAACGATTTTTCAAAAACAGAATCTTGCACATCATATTTTTTCAATATTGAATAATAGAAATCGGCAGAGGTGGTTTTTGCCATTAAGGTATCATATTTAACGTGGTTGAAAGTTGCTTCAGCAATGTGAACGTCAACCAGCATGTCAATCATCTTATTCTCTTTTATCAGATGTTTGGGCTTTTCAAAGGGCACTTTATCGCACGATACAAACGCGAGTACGAGAAGCGAAAATATAATGAGCAGCTTTTTCATAGTTTTTTCAGTGTGCCAAATTATAAATAGTTTAGCCACAAATCAAAAAAATCTGGTTAAAAAATGTAACGTTCAAAATCAATTGTTTGTTTTTCTTTCTCCTTTTTCTTTCGAAAGGCTGGGATGTTACTATTTGGTCTTTGCAAGAAAACGCCAAATACTGCGTTACTCTCGTTTTGAAAACAGTCATCCCGATACATCGGGATGACTGTTTTTATGGCAAGCGTAACGCAGAAGTCGGACTTTATGGACAAACACTAATTAAATATTTTTCGAAACACCTCTTCGACCCTGTTTGCTTTTACCACTTCAATTTTTAGTTTCGAAGTATCGAAACCCTTGTTCAGTTGAGGAATAAATATTTTAGTGAAGCCCAATTTTTCAGCTTCGGATATCCTTTGTTCGATGCGGCTTACCGCGCGAATTTCACCGGTTAATCCAACTTCTCCGGCAAAACAATTTTTATGGTTAATGGCAATGTCGAGGTTCGATGAAAGAATGGAGCAAATAACTGCCAAATCGCTTGCCGGGTCGCTTATTTTTATGCCGCCCGCAATATTTAGAAAAACGTCTTTTGTAATGAGTTTAAAGCCGGCCCGTTTTTCCAGTACTGCCAAAAGCATGTTCAAACGGCGCAAGTCGAAACCAGTTGAAGAACGCTGTGGGGTTCCGTATGCAGCAGAACTTACAAGTGCCTGAATTTCAATTAAAATAGGGCGGGCACCTTCAACTGTTGCTGCAATGGCAGTACCACTAACATCGTTGTTAACTTTCGAGATGAGCTGTTCTGAAGGATTGGTTATTTCGCGTAAACCGTTGCTGCGCATTTCAAATATTCCCAATTCGTTGGTTGAACCAAAACGGTTTTTATTGGAGCGTAAAATACGGTACATGTAATTGGTGTCGCCCTCGAATTGCAAAACGGTATCAACCATGTGTTCCAGTATTTTTGGTCCGGCCAGGCTTCCCTCTTTGGTAATGTGCCCAATTAATATAACTGCAATATCGTTTTTCTTTGCAAATTTCAGGATGGCTGCAGTACATTCGCGTACCTGCGAAACCGAACCCGGAGAAGATTCAATATTTTCAGTTGAAATGGTTTGAATTGAATCGACAATTAACAAATCGGGCCGTTGCTGGTCGGTATGGGCAATTAAATTTTCGAGTGAGGTTTCATTCAAAAACAGGCAATTGTTATTGTTGCCGTTTAATCTTTCGGCACGAAGTTTTATTTGTTGCAAACTCTCCTCGCCCGATGTATATAAAATTTTTTTATCTGTTAAACCCAGTGCAAGTTGAAGTGCAAGTGTTGATTTTCCAATACCCGGGTCGCCCCCTAAAAGAATGAGGGAGCCGGGAACAATACCACCTCCCAACACGCGGTTGAATTCATTGATTCCAACAGAAAAACGGTTGTTTTTAACTGCTTTTATGTTTTCCAGCGTTAAAGCTTGGTTGCCCGAAATTTGTATTGCTAATTTGCTTTTAGATTGTTTTTTATTTACAACTTCTTCAACAAAAGTATTCCACTCGCCGCAGGCAGTACACTTTCCGAGCCATTTTGGAGATTGTGTACCACAGTTCTGACAGATGAAAATAGATTTTGTTTGAGCCATTAATCAAGTGCTTTTATTCTGCTAATTATATCGCTGGTTGAAATATCGGAAACTAATTTTAGCGTTTTTACCGTACCTCCATTTTGAAGTACAATTTTGTGACCTGCAATTTCATGAATCTCATACTCTTCTCCCTTTGTTAAAATATCGGGTAGAATTTTTGCAATGAGCTTGGCAGGAGTTTCGTGTTTAAAAATAATTACGGCATCAACAAAAGAGAAAGCCGCCAAAATAATTGCCCTGGCTTCTTCTGTAAAAACAGGACGTTTTTCTCCTTTTATTAATGTTACCGACGAGTCGGCGTTTAACCCAACAATAAGTTTGGTCCCCAATTCTGCCGATTTAATTAACGAATCTACATGTCCGTGATGGATAATATCGAAACAACCGTTGGTAAAAACAATGGTTTCGTTGTTGTCTTTCCACGATTGCAGAACTGAATTAAAAGATTTAAAAGTGGGATATATTTTTGATTTGATGTTGTGAACCATAGTTATACATTAGTTTTTTGGAACAATTTATTTATCGGAGTTCCTAACCTGCATTATTCATAAAATTATTCTATTCCGAAGTCAAACTGCTTTGAATAAAGAAAATACTCGATTTTCGTTTCTCAAAATAGCTAAGGCTATTTCTGCGAGTCTCAACTCTGTGCTTCCCTTTATTCTTTGCATTTTGACTTCTCACAACGAAAATTCATGAATAATACGAGGTTAGAAACTATCGAACAAAAGAATAACCATGCTTCAACTTTGCCGTATATATATTATAAACAACAAACTAAAAATTTAAGTTATGGAAAATATATTAATGGGCTATTTAGACAAACGCCTAAAAAAGGATAATTACCTTGAAAAGAAGGGAATAAAAACTGCTGGTCCGGTTGTTACAATATCGCGAGAGGTTGGGTGCAACGGATTAATGCTGGCCAAACTAATTGCCAGCCGACTGAATGAAAGAAAATTAATAAGAGATTGGCGTGTGCTAAGCAAAGAAATATTCCGTAAGAGTGCAGTGAAATTGGGTATGCTTCCAGAACATGTTCAGCGCGTATTTAAACAATCGGACAAATATACTTTTGATGAAATATTAAAAGCCTTCAATAATAAAAACTACAAAAGCGAACAAAAGATAATAAATACGTTAATCGATGTTGTTCGCAGTTTTGCCATTGATGGATATTCGATAATTGTTGGCCGTGCCGGGCATATTATTGCAAATGATATTAATAATGCCCTGCACATTCGACTTACAGCTCCTTTGGAGTACCGGATTAAAACTATTCAGGTAAATAATAACTTAACCCGCAACGAAGCGCTACATTTTATTCAGCGGGTTGAAAATGAAAGAACCTTGTTTAGAAAAGTGATTTGTGCCAATAATTTACATGAAGAACTTTTTGATTTGACGCTAAATCGAGCATCGTACACCGATGCTGAAATTTTGGATATTATTGAATATGTTATGGATAAAAAATGTGTTTTGGAAAAAGCAAAAGCAAAAATTCAATATTATTAAACATTGAAGTTGAGTTGAGGTTTTTAAAAGAAATACCCTGATTTTAATGGATTAAAAACAACGAATTCATTTTTTACCTGTTTACAAATTAAGACTGTCCAAAAAGCACTTTTGAACGTCATGCAGAACTTGTTTCAGCATCTTAATAATTGGATGACAGGCCCTGAAATGAATTCTGTCATAGGCATCCCTCTTCGGGAGGGTGACGAGACCGAAACTTAGTTTAGGGCTTACTCAAAAATAACTTCCGGTTTTTATGAACATCTTTTGCACACATACTTTGTTAAAAATACTCACCGTAACCCTGCTATGCTTGTGTTTTTTGCCGCGTCTGTGTACAAAATATTATTCCTAAATTCCCGGACTTATTTCTGAGTGAGCCCTTAGCGGTTTTGAACCGCTTAGCGAATAGCAAGTCCAATTCAACTAATGCGGCAATCTAAAATCAAATTGATATTATTCCTTATTCTGTTATTTCTTATTTTTTTATTTTGTTGTTCACTAGTCTTCCGTAAACAAACCCGCAAAATCCATTACCCACATACTTTTGTAGCCAGGATGAGATCCGGTAGCAACGCCAATGGTTTTGTAATCAGGGTTTAAAAAATTTTTACGATGTCCACGATCACGAATTCCATCGTCGATAAGTAAATAAATTACAATTTGGCGGGCTGAAATACCTCCGTATGCAATATTTTCGGCAATTCTGATTTGCCATTTACCGTATCGTTCAATGCGTTGGTTCATATCCGATCCGTCACTACCACGGTGTCCTGTTTTTCCACTTTTGGATTGATCTTTTACATGGTCCTCTGCAGCTTTGGTTAAACCTCTGCTTGGATAAACCAACGATAAACTTTGGGTTTGATAAAGAATGTGCACACATTCTTGTAATGCACGAACTCCTTCCTGCGTTTTTAATGGTTTATCACCAGGATAATAAAGCATTCTGCTTTTATAATTTTTTGTTAATGGCACAATGTAATTGTTGGCGTATTTTGTTGGATTCGAACGCAGTAAATTTATTTCGTAAATAACTTCTTTTTCGAGAGAGGAGAGGTAACGAACATTTGCGGCTGTATTTAAATTATTTGCTATTTCAGGATTAATTCCAAAAACAAATTTAAAAAGTACAATAAATATTAATGTTACCGTTGTTCGCATTACTGTTTTTTGCTTTTATCTATTAATTTTTTCTATTTGTTACTCTCCCTCTTCTCCCTCTCTACGCATAGAGAAGGACGATTGTATCGTAGATGCAATCGGGGTGAGTATTCCTAAAAAAACATTCAAATATCAAATTTTTATTTCTTAATATCGCTTATAATTTTCCCGTCTTCGAGAGTAATTACCCTCCGGGCTTTGTTTACCACCCGTTGGTCGTGCGTTGAAAATATAAACGTTATTTTTTCCTCTTTATTTAGTTGTTCCATAATATCGAGCAAATTTTCTGTCGATTTTGAATCGAGGTTCGCGGTTGGCTCGTCGGCAAGAACGAACTTTGGTTTCGATGCCAGTGCCCTTGCAACTGCAACCCGCTGTTGCTGTCCACCCGAAAGTTTCGATGGGCGGCGATTTTCCATTCCACCCAATCCAACTGCTTTTAACAGTTCTGATGTTCTGGCATCGCGGGCGGTTTTGTTTCTCCCTTGTAAATGCATAATAAACTCAACATTTTCTTTGGCTGTTAAAACCGGAATTAGATTGTATGCCTGAAAAACAAAACCAATGTTTTTCATTCTGAAATCAGTAAGTTTTCGTGCTGAAAGTTTTTCGATCTCTACATTGTCGATAGTTACCGAACCTTCGGTTGCATCGTCCAGCCCGCCAATAAGGTTTAACAGCGTTGTTTTACCCGAACCTGATGGTCCAACAATTGCCGAAAATTCACCTTCCTCGAAAGATAGGTTAACTCCGTTTACTGCATGCACCGAAACTGAATCGCTGTTGTAGATTTTGTGCAGGTTTTTAATTTCTATGATTTTCATTGTATTTCTATTATTTTAAATTTTTTGTAATGTTCTACTACCCCCTGTTTTCGCCTCAGCCTGTCAAGCAAGCTTGCGGCCTCAACTGTCCCCCTCAATTGAGAGGGACAGTTGAGGACAGTGGCGCGGTTTGACCGTGACACTTCCGAAACAGGGGGTAGCTTGCATTTAAATATTTTATCCATATCATATATTTTCATTTTTTTCTTCTTGCTCCCCTCTCTCGGAGGGGCTGGGGGAAGCTTTTAGTCCGTCCTCGTAGCCTCTGCCGGGTTCAACTTCAACGCTTTCCTCGCCGGGTAAATAGCTGATAAAAGCCCCGTTATTATTACCAGAATAGATATTGTAACCAAAGTATCGGCCCGTAAAGAAGTGTAAATTTGTGTGGCAAAACCCATTTTGCTCAACCCCGCTGAAAACATTGACATATCAATTGGAGTGGTTTCAAAATATTTGGTAATTGCCGCACCAAACAGAATTCCAAAAAATCCGCCGATAAAAGTTAATAGTACTGATTCTAAAATTATCATTCCGAAAATTCTTCTTTTGTTCATTCCAACTGCCATTAACATTCCAATTTCTTTTGTGCGTTCCAAAACTGCCATTAACATGGTGTTGATAATCCCGAAACACAAACCGAGCAAAATAATTAAAATAAAAATGTACATGTATTCCGACATTGAATCGGCTAACATTGCTATTTCCGGACTCAACTCTTTCCAGGTTTTTACTTCGTTTTTACCTGCAATTTTCACAATCGTAGGTTTTATGAGAGGAGCTTCGTCTCCCTTGTCAAGTACAATTGCAATTTCGTGTGCTGCATCTTTTTCAATGCCCAATTGAGTTTGCAAATCCTGAAAACGAACAAATAGATTTGTTCCATCGAAAGAGGTATTTGTGGTTTTATAAATACCACAAACGCGGTATCCTTTCGCCGATAAATCTCCAGTTAAATCAACCATTTGAACATTAATTTTTGAACCTACTTTCAGTTTCAGCTTTTTTGTTAGTTTTTCGCCAATCAAAACAGGAGGCATCCGACTGGTTTTTTCAAGGTACGTTCCTTTTATTACATGTTGCCAAATATCGGTTACGTTTTTTTCTTTTTCAATATCAACGCCAACTAATTTGCCCCCACCTGTACCGTGTGCCGCCGTAATAAACGGTTCGGCAATTAATCGCTGGCAAACCGCCTTTACCGAGTCAAGGCCTTCGATTTTGTTTACCAATTCAGATGCATTCGAAATGTAAAACGAGGTTTCTTTGTTTTCTGAAAAGTGGGGCGCATGAATTTGCAAATGTGCCAGCTCCGATTTAGTTGCCGATTCTATCCTTGCATCAACCGTGCCCTGCATAAATGCCATTGAAAATACTCCGGCTACAAGCCCCAGTGAAATGGCAACAATCATAACAATGCTGCGCACTTTATTCCTCCAAACGTTTCGCCATGCTATTGACCAAATCATAATTTTTATTTTTTGTGGGAAGACCGAAGACGGGAGTTTTTAAATGCTAACCTAAAGTCTTATTATCCTCCGTAAAATTATTGTTTATATATTTCGATTCATCTTATTTATTGCTTCTATCAGTCAGCTTTTTGTATCCAGTCTTTATTTTCTAAACTGCCAACTGCCACTGCGACTGCCAACTTTCTTATCTTTCTTAAACTGACAACTGCGACTGCGACTTTTTTTGTCAATACGGCTTTATCCTATTATTGCCCCATGGAACAGTATTTTTTTTATTTGTTGATCCGTGGGGCAAGTCTGTGTTTACGTCTATTACACAGGGCGTTGCTCTGTGCTGCTATGTTTCGCCCATTCAGGGCTTAAATCCAAATGCGACTTTTTTTATTCTCTTTTTCCTGCGAACTGCGACTGCCAACTTTCTTCAATTCCTCACCTGGAAACTGCGACTGTTAACTCTCTTCAACTCCGCATCGCCTCCGTAATTTTCAATCGGCTAATGTTGTAAATCGGGAAAATTGAAATGAAAATGCTGATGATAAAAACCAATATCATTTGGCTGTAGAACAACTTTGCTTTCAACGAGAAAAACATAAAAGGTTCCATCCCATATTGTTCGTATGCTTTTGCCATTTCTTCGGACAGCGGAATTGGATTTTGATAGAAATAGATGCAAAAAATGTAGCTAATTGCCAGGCCAATTGTACTTCCGATTAACCCGATAAAAATAGTTTCGAAGAAAATGATTGCCGAAAGTTTACTTTTTTGCATTCCAACCGCATGAACAACGCCAAACTCGCGGCTCCGTTCTTTTATCATCATCAACACCACGCTAAACATGCCGAATGCAATAATCATGTATAAAATTCCGAGCATAATTATTCCGCCTCCCCGGTCGCTTTCAATAAGTTGTTCTAATTCGGGCTGCATGTCAACCCAGGTCATTACCCTGTTTTTTGGGGGAATGATTTTGGCAATTTGTCTTTTTAAATGTTTTACCTGATAGTGGTTGCCTGTCATCACAACCAGCGATGTTGATAATCCATAAGCAGAATAGAAATCGCGCGCAGTTTCGATATCAAGATAAATGGTGTTGTTATTAAACTCTGCAATAGGATGTTTCATTATTCCTTTAATTTTGAACAGACCACTGGCACTCATTCCGTGATACCCCTGACTAATCATCACTAGCGTATCGCCAACTCCGAGTTGTAAATAATTGGCCAATCCCTGGCATAGAATAGCCTCTTTGTCCCCTTTTTTTAGAAAACTTCCCGATATTATTTTTCCTGAAATGTTTGTAATCTGGTCCTCGGCTTCCGGTTCGATCCCTAAAACCATGGCCGGTTTACTTTTTAAACGGTTAGCAGCCAAAGCAAACGATTCAATCCGGTTTGAAACTAGTGTAACATCTTTAATGTTTTCGATTTTTTGTTTCAATTCAGGGCTTGCTTTAAAACTGTTGTCTAAAGTACGTTCGTCCCAAAAGGCAGTATCTTGCACTTGTAAATAACCGGAGTAAAACTTCACCGAATTTTCTATCATACTGTCGTAGGAACCCTCTTGCATCGAGCGCATAAACGAAGCCAGCAACACACTGAAAACAATAGAAGAAATGGCAATGATTGTCCGCCGCCGGTTTCGCCAGAGGTTTCGCCAGGCGAGTTTTAAATTGGTTTTCATATTGAAAAGAAGATTTGAGATGATGAAATTTGAGTATCAAAACAGAGCGTGTTTTTTACCTTCGAATTGCTGTTTGGTATTTGTATTTTTTGTTTCATTTTTATCTAATTGTTGTCGTTGTTGTCGGGTTGTCATTTCGACGACGAAGAGCCTGTCCCGATTTATCGGGAAGAAGAAATCTGGTTATTCAAAGGGGGATTTCTCAGTCGTGCCCCCTTCGAAATGACAATCATTTTTTAATTCATTTTCTTTTTCAATATGGTGTTTCTCATATTGCCCCATGCAACGGTTTTTACCGTTTCAACGTTCGAACGTGGGGCAAGTTTTGTAATTTGCACATTTACACAGGACGTTGCCCTGTGCTTCTATCTGTCGCTCTTTCAGAGCTAAAAATCGCTTATTTATCACTCAAATATATCTTATCGTATTTAAATATTGAGAACCAATTAGAACAACTATTTTATAAACATCTTTTCTGATAACTGCCAACTTTCTTATCTTACTTAAACTGAAAATTGCGACTGCGACTGAAAACTTTCCTATCTTATCCTTTTCATATTCTGCTGCGAGAAAAACGATTCATTTATTTTAATATTAAATTTCATGTTTTTAAATATAAGAATTGTTTTATGGTCCTCTTCATCGGCAGGGATCATTTCTAAATGAGTTGGCATTTTACGGTCATCCATTTGTTTAATATCCGAAAGGATTTCTGTGTTAACCAGTGTGCCGTCTTCGTCGTAATATTCACTTTTTAGCCAGAAATGGTCATCTTTCGAAACCCACATCAGAACTTTTCCCCAAACAACCGGGGCATCGTCAAGGGGGATTAATTCTACTTTGTAGCAATCGTAACCTTCAAAAGTTTCTTCTCCTAAAAGTTTGTGTGTATAATCTTTTACAAGCGACGATTCCCGGACCAAATCGTCGTTGGTAAAGTCGGAGCCCATCCAACTCTGCATCATCATCGACGGTGGGATTTTAATCATCCGCTCGATGTTAGGCACCCAGTTCCACATCTCTTTTTTACGTTTCAAAAAAACCTGGCCTTTTTCTTTCGCAGGTGCGGTTATATAAATTATGGAGTATTCATTTCCCAACGACCAGTTTTTCATGGAAACCGTTCGCGACCACGATGGACGCTCTATTATCATTGTCATTTCTCCCTGGCTCGAACTTCCACGAAACTTTTCATCGGCTTGCCTGATTATTTCTTTTATGTCTTGCGCATTTACACCACTCGCAACTATTAATAGAATTAATGTGAGAATTTTTGTTTTCATTTTATTATATTTTGTTTTATTTGAAACAGGGAGTGCCCATCTTTACTGTTACTGAACTTTGTTACTGAACACTGCGACTGCCAACTTTCTTGTCATCCATTAATTATTTTGAAACTTGCATTTATTATTTTTTCTTCCATAACTTCTATCGGAAAAATATCAGGAGTTACTACGCAATAAAGGAATGCCCCTTCTAACATTGCACTAATTGCCATTAAATCGCCATCGGGATCATTGCTGCCTTGTGCTTTTATAAAATTGGACAATACTTGAAACATTGGTGCAATTTTTTCATCGTAGTCTTTTGAAAAAGTGTCGGTAATCTGCGGTTGGAGCATGAGTGAATAGAATAATTTCCAGTGCTTTAGGTTTTCACGTAGAAGTTTAAAATTCTGTTTTATAAAATGAATAAATTCTTGGTCGCTTAGTACCCCATCTTTATTCATGTCGAAATTTTGGAATATACTATCGAAACCATGCGCAATGAGTTCATCGAGTATCTCCTTTTTACTTTCAAAATAATTGTAAGTTAACCCTTTTGATATTCCTGCCTTTTTTGCAATCTGACTAATAGAAGTGGCGTGGAAACCATTTGCAGCAAACAGTTCGAGAGACGCCTTCATGATAAGCTCTTTCTTTTCTTTCCTTATTTTACCAAACTGTTTCGAAGTTTTTGGCGACATAATTTCATTTTTTGACTGAACGGTTGGTCAAATATAAAATCTATTTTTTATAATTCAAAAATTTTGTAAAAGAAGTTGTTACTGAACAAAAAAATTAAGACGTTGTAAAATCGATCAAAACGATAAAAGTTCAATCTTGAGTCCACTCCGAAAAGTAAAAAACAAGAAAAAGCCACTAAAACACGAAATTACTAAAATCCACAAAAAGCTGAAAAACAAATTAATCTGTTTTAGTGAAATTTTGTATTTTTGAGATTTTGCCATAGGCATCACTACGTGGAGTGGCTAAAATGATTTTTCGGAGAAGGCTCAATTTTAAAAGTAAATAAAAAAGCTGCCGAACATTGTTGAGATCACCATTTTAGCAATAAATAGAAACAAGGTACATAAAAAACCGCTGAAAGAGTTACATACCGGTGCTGTCCGTAAACTTGAAAATATTAAAAAAGTAACTATTTTTGAAATAAAAATGGCATGAATAAATTTTCATTCCTTGCAATACTGATTTTATTCACAGGCATTCTTTTTTCACAAACTCCCTCCGTCCTAATCGAAGCCGAAAGTTTCCAAAACAAAGGTGGCTGGGTGGTCGATCAACAATTTATCCCTTCCATGGGATCGCCATATTTACTTGCTCACGGAATGGGCGAACCGGTTGAAAATGCTTCAACAATTGTTGATTTCCCTGAAAGTGGGAGATATCATTTTTGGGTCCGTACAAAAGATTGGGTACCGGATCGGCGCGAAACCCCAGATACATTTAAAGTTATTTTCAACAAGAAAAAATTTTCTAAAATATTTGGTGTAAACGAAGGTTGGCAGTGGGTTTCAGCAGGCAGGGTAAAAGTTGGGGATTCAAATCAGTTAAAAGTTGAATTACAGGATTTAACTGGTTTTGAAGGACGCTGCGATGTTATCTATTTTTCAAAAGATAAAAACGATTTACCCCCTTTCGAGCTGGAAGAAATGACCGCCTGGCGCAAGAAGGAATTGGGGATCCCTCCTCCCAAAAATGCAGGCGATTTTGATTTAGTTGTGGTTGGAGGTGGGCTGGCAGGTTGTGGTGCAGCGGTTGCAGCAACCCGGCAAGGCGTAAAAGTTGCATTGATCAACGATCGTCCGGTTCTTGGTGGAAATGCAAGCAAGGAAATACGTGTGCATACCGAAGAACTTGAGTTTTTACCATCGTGCAGGAGTTGAGTACCCAGCACTATCCAAATGGAGATGTGGGAGCAATTGAAGCGAATGATACAATTTGTAAAGAGAACAACTGCTCGCCACGCAACGTATATAAATTTCACCTTGAAACCATGCGCGAAAGGCTGGATAAAATAAAATCGGGAGCAGAGTTCATATATTAGTTTGGGTGATGCGATTTCTTTGGAGCGAATCGCTTTAAATGAAAGTGTGATTCCTGAGAAATCAAAATGTAATTTGATATTTACAGTACTTGTTCTTTTATACAAAAAACAATAATAACTTTTTTGTTTGAATAGGTAATTGTAGATTTGCCCGATTAGAAACAAAACAGTAAAAACAGTTATTCCCGATGACAATTCCAACTGAAATCAGAACAATTACCTGTATTGGCGCAGGTTATGTAGGTGGGCCAACCATGGCAGTTATTGCGCAAAAATGTCCACATATAAAAGTGAATGTGGTAGATATAAATCCAGATCGTATTGCAGCTTGGAACGATGAGAATTTAGACAATTTACCCATTTACGAGCCTGGATTAAAAGATCTTGTTACCGAAGCGCGCGGACGCAATCTTTTCTTTTCAACTGAAATTGAGGTTGGAATCCGCGAAGCGGAAATGATTTTTATTTCGGTAAATACTCCAACAAAAAATTATGGTTTGGGAAAAGGAATGGCTGCGGATTTAAAATATGTGGAATTGTGTGCCCGTCAAATTGCCAGGGTGGCACAAAATGACAAAATTGTTGTTGAGAAATCAACGTTACCGGTGCGCACAGCACAATCCATAAAAACAATTCTCGAAGCTGAAAGTACCGGGCTGCAATTTAAAGTGCTGTCGAACCCTGAGTTTCTTGCAGAAGGAACAGCGGTTAAGGATTTATTTAATCCGGATAGAGTATTAATTGGTGGCGATGAGGACGAGGATGGTCAAACAGCGATTAGGGCTTTGTCAGCAATTTATGCCAATTGGGTGAATCCGGAAAATATAATTACTACAAAACTTTGGTCGTCAGAATTGTCGAAACTTACGGCAAACGCATTTCTTGCACAGCGTATTTCTTCCATAAATGCCATTTCAGCATTATGTGAAAAAACAGGTGCCGATATAGATGAAATTGCCCGTGCCATAGGTGCCGACAGTAGAATTGGGCCTAAGTTTCTAAAGTCATCGGTAGGATTTGGTGGAAGCTGTTTTCAGAAAGATATTTTGAATTTGGTTTATTTGTGCCGCCATTTTAATTTGCCCGAAGTTGGGAATTATTGGGAACAGGTAGTTGAAATAAATAATTACCAAAAACACCGGTTTGCAAAACAAATTATTGATTCCCTATTTAATACCATTTCGGGTAAAAAAATTACACTTTTAGGCTGGGCTTTTAAAAAAGACACCAACGATACGCGTGAAAGTGCGGCTATTTATGTCGCTCAGGAATTGTTGCAAGACCGCGCCGAAATACATATTTACGATCCTAAAGTTTCTAAAGAGCAGATTTTTAGTGATTTGAAAATTGTTGTTTCCTCAACCGCGGAATTTGAGGCATTTAAAAATCAAATCCATATTCATTCTGAACCGTATTCAGCAATGAATAAAGCTCATGCCATTGTAATTCTAACGGAATGGGATGAATTTATTAATTATGAATGGAAAAAGGTATTTGAAAAAATGTTCAAACCGGCATTTATTTTTGATGGCAGAAATATTCTGGATTCGGCAAAAATGAACGAAATTGGATTCAAATACAAAGGGATTGGTAGAGGTTAGCAATTGTTTTATCCCGAGATACTTTTTATAAAGTGAATAGAACATTCGTTAAAATCGTCAGGTTGGTCGAGGTTGCAAACGTGGCCACTGTTATGGATGACTTCCAACTGCGAGTTAAAATGCTTTTTTACCAGATTGTTGACCATTGGCAGGAACATGTGGTCGCGGTCGCCCATAATATAAAGTACCGGGGCTGACGCTTCTTTTATAAGGAATTCTTGTAAGTTTTCTTTTATCTCGGTTGACATTTTCAGCCACTTTTTGAATTCCCTTTCACCCAAACGCACCGCCTCCCTGATAAACAGATTTCTTGATTGGGCATGTTTTTTCGATGGAATCAAAATCCAGGCATTTATCCTGTAAATCCACATGTAAGGAAGAATGGAACTAAGCAATTTACCGGTAGAAACCAACACGTTCATTTTTAAATTAAACCGAATAATTGCACCGCCCAGAATGATTGATTCTGCACGTCCCGGAGCCAATTTGTCTATAGACCTTATTACAACACAACCTAAGGAAATTCCAACAAAGTGAGCCTTTTTAATATTTAGGTGATCCATTGTTTTGACCACATCCAAAGCAATTTCATCGAATTTGTAGATTTCTTCTTCCGAATACTCTGTTTTTGACTTGCCATGACCGCGTAAATCCACAAGCAAAACATTAAAATACTTTTTGAATTCGCGTAATTGCCTAAACCAAACAACATTGCTGCCTCCCGCACCGTGGACAAATACTACCCACGTTTTCGATTTTTTGTGATTAAATGTTTTATGATATAGCATTGCGTCAAATGTATAATTATTTTAAATAATACCAAAAGCCATATCCTGATAGCACTCTTAATATCCATCATTTTAATAGCTTTTATGAATTAAACAATTTTGAATGGCTTTAGTTTTATGTCGAAACAAAATTTGTGCTTCTTTATTCAACAAAAAATTGATGGTTCATTATTGGCAGAGTTTAGCTAATTTATTAGAAACGCTGAGAAAATGAAAGGACAAAGGTTGTCATCTGCTCTGTTGTAGAAAAATTTATCCTCAGCATGACGTTCATAAGTTTCAGGAATGACTTAACGTTAATTTATTAGAATCTTTTGATCCGTTTTGTGATCTTATATAAAAGGAAGAAATTATTGCGTGTACTTTAAAAATCGTTTTTAAAGTTATTTAGAACGTATCCATTCGCCGTAATTAATATATTTGCGAATATCGGTGACAAACATATTTGCCGATTTAGCGGCTGCAATTCCGAGATCGCCATCTTCAAAAACCTGACAAAATTGGGGTTCAACACCCATCAACCTGGCACATTCCAAAAATGTATCGGGGTCGGGTTTATGTTTGCTTACGTCGTCGGCAGAAACTAATGCATCGAAATATTTTTCAAAGTTTAAGGCTTTTAATTGAATTTCGGCACTTTTTCTACTTGCTCCTGTTCCAACTGCCATCGGTATCTTTCCATAAAACTTTTTAACAATTGAAGCTACTTCGTCAATTGGTTTTAACAGATGAGCTAATTCCCAAAACAACTTTTGTTTCATTTGTACAAGAATTTCTGGCTTTTCGGAAACTCCATATTGTTCAATTATCCTTTCGGCAAATTCAATGGTTGGCCGCCCGGTCAATTCATACATAATTTGAGGATCGAACGTAAATCCATATTTATCGCCCACTTTGTTCCAGGTTGCAAGGTGTACCGGCAACGAATCCGACAACGTTCCGTCCAGATCAAATATTAAACCTTGTGCCTCAGGATAAACTGATATTCCCATTTTTTGTAATTTGATGCCAAAAGTAGTCGTTGCATCGAGAAAAAATAATGTTCGGATAGATATTTCCAAAGATTTAAAAATCAATTAAATCGTTATCCGATAAATGTTTTGCAGAATACCGGATTATTTCTATTCAATAATAGACTTTAATTGTAATAATGTCTAATAATTCAAAAAATAAATTCATCGGATGACATAATTGCTACTTAGTAATTGTCCGTAATTAAGTTTTACATTATTTAATATTTTTGTTTATCTTTGCAGAATGGGAACATTGCAAAATAAACTAAACAAAATCATCCCCATTTTAGATGAAAAACAACGAAGATTGTATTTAACATCCGAAGCAGAAGCTATTGGCAGAGGCGGAAAGTCCCTTATATCCAAGTTAGGCAAGATTTCTCGTCCGACATTAAATAAAGGGGAAAAGGAATTAAATTCACAAGAGGATTGCTCAATTGCAACAAGAATTAGAAAAGAAGGTGGTGGGCGAAAAAAAATAACAGAATCAAATACTGAAATTCTTAAAGCATTGGAATTACTGGTAGAACCTGTAACCCGTGGTGATCCTGAATCTTCGTTACGTTGGACAATAAAAAGTGTCCGGACCTTATCAGGAGAACTCAACAAGCAAGGCCATAAAATCGGGAAATCCGCAGTTGGGAACCTATTGGCAGAGTTAGGGTACAGCCTACAATCAAATAAAAAGAAAATAGAAGGAAACCAACATCCTGACAGGAATAGTCAATTTGAATATATCAACAAGCAATGTGATTTATTTATCGGCAAGGGAAATCCGGTAATATCAGTAGGCACAAAGAAAAAGGAACTTATTGGCAATTATAAAAACAACGGTAAAGAATACAGGCCAAAAAAAAATGCAAGAGAAGTAGAAATGCATGATTTTGGTAAACAAAAAGCTGCACCTTATGGTGTATATGATATCGATAAAAATAATGCGTTTGTGAATGTTGGCAAAAGTTGTGACACAGGACAGTTTGCTGTGGCGAGCATTAGGGAATGGTGGGTGAATATGGGTGCTGTAACATATCCCAAAACAAGAAAAATACTTATTAATGCGGATGGTGGGGGCAGTAACGGATACAGGTTAAGACTGTGGAAGATTGAGTTACAGAAATTTGCAAATGAATTTAAACTGGAAATATCTGTATGTCATTTTCCTCCGGGCACAAGCAAATGGAACAAAATAGAACACAGGTTGTTTTCTCAAATATCATTAAATTGGAGAGGTGTTCCTTTGGTGGATTACGAAACAGTTGTACAGCTAATAGGAAGTGTGAAAACAAGTAAAGGGCTATCTGTAATGTCTAAACCCGATGAAAATATTTATGAAAAAGGAATGAAAATATCAAACGAAAAAATGAATGAAATTAATATTTTACGAAGAAAGTTTCATGGAGAATGGAATTATGTAATAAAACCAAATTAGTAAATGTTATTTGTGGACAGAGACTAATCAAGAATTATTGGCTGCTGAGTAGTAACTTTTATTTAAATTCAAACCCAAAATATATTCGAAAAATAAAATCTACATCCTATGTTTATCGTAAATTCCTATTCTTTAGCTGTTTTACTGTGCGTGATTACCATGTTGTGTTGGGGTTCGTGGGCAAATACCCAAAAGCTTGCATCCAAAGAATGGAGCTTCCCCTTGTTTTATTGGGACTACACACTCGGAGTAATTATTTTGTCGTTGATATTTGGTTTAACGCTGGGCAGTAGTGGCGATAACGGCGAATCATTTATTCCTAATTTACTAAACGCCGCACCAAAAGCAATACTGTTTGCATTGCTTGGAGGAGTGATATTTAATATTGCCAATTTACTTTTAGTGGCCGCCATAGAAATAGCCGGAATGGCAATCGCATTTCCAATCGGAATTGGTTTAGCACTTGTATTGGGCGTTTTTAACAATTATCTGCCAAATCCCGAAGATTATAATTCATTGTATTTATTCTTAGGAGTTGGATTGGTTACGCTCGCCATAATAATTAATGCGCTGGCTTATAAAAAAGTATCTCAGGGAAGTAAGTCAACAAAAGGGATTGTGTTGTCGCTAATTGCCGGTTTGTTGATGTCATTTTTCTATCGCTTTGTTGCAGATTCAATGTCAACCGATTTAATAAATATTACTCCCGGAACCTTTACTCCCTATTCAGCTGTATTTGTATTCTCAATCGGTATTTTCATTTCAAACTTTCTGTTTAACTTCTATTTTATGAAAAAGCCGATATCAGGCGGGCCGGTTACTTTTAGGATGTATTTTAAACAAGGAACGCCTAAACTACACATTGTAGGGATTTTGGGCGGAATTATTTGGAGTCTTGGAATGATGCTAAGTATAATGGCAGGCGACATTGCAGGTTATGCAATCTCTTACGGACTTGGACAGGGAGCAACTTTAGTAGCAGCCATTTGGGGTGTATTTGTTTGGAAAGAATTTAAAGATGCCCCAAAGGGAACTTCAAGATTATTGGCAATAATGTTTGTGAGTTTTGTTATTGGCTTAGTATTTATTATCCTGGCCAACGGAGCCTAATTTAGTTTGACATTTCAAGTTCGTTATACCGAGGGGTAAGTTTTTTTTTAAAACACAGATTTTGATGATAATTATTGTTCCTGTCATTTCGAACGAGGCACGAGTGAGAAATCTCATTTTCAAATTGATACAGATTTCTCCTCCTTCGTCGTCGAAATGACAGCACTGAATTCGGTCATTGGTAACTTGATTCAGAATCTGCTTTTTGAAATGAATTAGTTAGAATTATACATACATTTTATATTTTTAATGAACACAAATTAATTATTAACGATGGGAAAAATTGTAGTAATAGGAAGCAGTAATACCGATATGGTTGTTACATCTGCAAAAATGCCCTTGCCCGGTGAAACGGTTATGGGGAACGAATTTGATGTAATTCCCGGGGGAAAAGGTGCAAACCAGGCAGTTGCTGCGGTACGCGCCGGCGGTGAAGTTACTTTTATTGCAAAAGTTGGGAACGATGATTTTGGCAGAAAAGCAGTTGACGGCTACAAAAGAGATAAAATTAATACAAGCCATATTTTGGTTGACCCGTTAAAACCTTCTGGAATTGCAGTTATTATTGTGGATGAAACTACGGGGCAAAATTCCATCGTAGTTGCACCGGGTTCAAATGGTAATCTTTTGGTTGAAGATATTTTGAAATTGGAAGAGATTATTGCAAATGCCGATGTTTTATTGGTGCAGTTGGAAATTCCCATTGAAACAGTAAAAACAGCCTTGGGAATTGCCCGGGAAAGGGGAGTAAAAACCATTTTAAATCCGGCACCGGCCCAATTTTTAAGCGATGAATTTTTGAGTTTGGTAGATATTATTACGCCCAACGAAACCGAGACTCAGCTTTTAATTGGCATCGATCCTTCAAATGAAAATGAGATACAAAAAGCCGCTGCTCAACTTTTGGTGAAAGTAAACGAGTCGGTCCTAATTACTTTGGGAAGCAAAGGAGTTTATTATCTATCGAAAAATGGAGATGATGCTTTTGTGCCAACTGCCAAAGTTGAAGCTGTGGATACAACGGCTGCCGGCGATGTTTTTAACGGTTATTTTGCAGCGGCACTGGCAAATGCCACAGACTTTCAGGAGGCAATTCGTTTGGCGAACAAAGCGGCAGCAATCTCAGTAACCCGAAAAGGTGCGCAACCATCCATCCCTGAAATTGAAGAAGTGGAATAGTGCTTTATTTCAAGTATATTTTTCTCCAAATACTGATTAAGCCCACGGATCCATAAAAAGGTTAGTACTTGCAAAAACATCAATATTTTTGAACCTTAAAATTTCCTCTAATAAAAGTTTCTCGGTAGTTGCCTTTTTATTTTCAGGGTCCAGCTCTAAAATTTTTGAAAGGAGATTTAATGCTCCCGCCATATTTTGATCCTTTAATTGCTCAGAAACCTCATTAAGATAATTTTCTATTTGTTCTTCTGTTTCCATTGTTTTTCAAAAACCTTGTTGTGCAATTAGAGTCTGTCCATAAAGTAGGTGCTTGAACTAAAAAGTTCGAATTCGAGGCTTGCGAAGTCAGAAAATAAAGGAGTTTACTTTTGTAAATGACTGTTTTTCTGACAAGCGTAACGAAGAAGTCGGACTTTATAAGCGAACACTAATTAATTCCGTCGAGATCTCCCATAATTTATCCTTCTAATACTGTTGCTTAGCAATGGGCGCAGGATTTGTCGGCCTGTTATTCATAAAATATTTTCCGGTAACTTCCTTTAATTGTTCACTCTCGGCTAAAAAGGCGAAGCGTTTTGCCGAAATTTCCGGTTCCACTCCAAATACTCCCCAACCTGCCCAAAGTAGTTTTGTTTGAACAATTCCGGGGTGAAGCGCATTAACAGTAATATTCGAATGTTTTAAATCGTCGGCAAGTTTATTGGTGAACAGCAAGTTACATAATTTACTTACTGAATATGCTTCGCTACCGTTATAAAATTTATCTCCTTGCAGGTTGTTAAAATCGATTTCTGAAGCATGAAACATGGAGGAAACATTGATAATTCTGCCTTGCTTCGATTTTTTTAACAAAGGAATTAAATTCAGCGTTAGAAAAAAGAGCGACAAATGGTTGACCATAAAAGTCTCTTCCAGCCCATTTTGAAGTATATTTTTCTTCTGACGGAAAACTCCGGCATTATTAATTAACACATCAATTTTGGGAAATTTCAGTAATAACTCCGAACACATTTTGGCAACATCCGAAAGTTTTGCAAAATCAGCAACAACAAATGTTATTGAGTTGTTGCCTGTTTTTTGTTGAATTTTGTTTGCAATTAATTTTCCTTTTTCAGTCGTTCTAGCATGTACAATAATTTTATGCCCAGTTTCTGCCAAAAGTCCTGCCGTAGCTTTTCCTATTCCATCGGTAGCTCCAGTTATAAGAATTGTTTTGCTCATGCTAAAATTTAATTTGCATCCCGGTTTTAACTTGCTGAATATTAAATTCGTTGTAAAAAGTAGCCAACGCCGGGAGTTCGGTACAGTGAGAAGGGAACAAAGTTTCCACGCTGTTATTTTTGAAATATTCCACCGTTTTTTTTGTCCGCAAGTTTTGGTGTTTCAGGTGAAAACCGCCAATTACAGCTTTTACGTTTGTTATTCCGCTTACCTTTTTGGCGTATTCTATGATATTGCAAATTCCTGAGTGAGAACAACCGGTAATTACTACCAATTCATTATTTACAATAGCTGCCAGTGCCGTATCATCGGGCATAAAATCAGGGTTTCCGGCGTCATCAACAAAGGTTGTAGTTTGTGCTTCGAAATTATTTTGAAGTAGAATTTCACCCAGAAAAAACAGGTTTTTTGTAATTTGAACGGGTACTTTCGATTCAATTAAATTGAATTTGTTTTTAATCTGTTCTCTATTTAAACTTAATCCCACCGGGGATTTGTCAGCTTTTCGATACCGTTTTATAAATGATGTTGGGTGGGTAATTAACTTTTTGTTTTTAATAAATTGCAGCCCGTCTCCATGATCCCAGTGCCCGTGGCTGAGAACAACATTTTCAACATCGTTGCAAATATCGATTCCCAGCATTGCTGCATTTTTAAGAAAGACATTAGTGTGGCCGGTATCAAAAAGAATTTTCTCTCCATCTATTTCAATGAGATATGAAAGTCCGTGTTCGGCCAAAAATTTTCTTCCGGCGACATTTTCTGTTAGAATTGTAATTTTTAAGTTGTTCATTTTCCTAATTTTGATATTCAAAAATAGTCATTAAAAAGTTTAGTTTCATTTCGAGAATGAGTAAATGACAGGTTTTTCTGAGTTGTCATTTCCCACGAAGTGATGCCTTTGGCAGAATGAGGTACGAATGAGAAATCTGTCATTTACAAAAGATTTCTCCTCATTCTTCGTCTGCCAAAGGCATCGCTTTGCGGGAAATGACAAGCGTTTTAAAATCTGTTATTTCAACTGCAAGAAGAAATCTATTTATTTATTTATGAGTTCAGTCTAAAAACAGAGGATTTTCATAAAAAGAAAGATTTTGGATGAGATTTTTATTTTTCGATATTTGGTGATGCCTGAGCATCAGCTAATTGAGAAAAATGAAAATATTACCAAAAGATACTTTTTTGATTTTATGTGTTTTTGGACTGGACTCATTCATCTTTTTGAGAAAACTAACTTCCAACTTTCACAGCTTTTAACAATCGAACATATTTTTTCAGGTAAAAACTCTCTTCAAATTCAGCAAACCCGGCTTCTTTTAAAATCATTTTCCAGTCGCGTTCAATATAATCGAATGCATATTTACACTCCACTTTTTTGAAAATGTAACGGTGGTGCGCCGGCATTTTATCCATGTTGAATTCAGCAAAATCGAGAATATAAAATGCACCTCCCGGTTTTAAATGGTTGAGTGCATTTTGAATAACGGTATTTCTTATTTCGTGCGGGAAACCGTGAATTACAAAACTGATAAACACAATGTCGAATTGTTGTTTTAAGTCGAAAAGCTGGTCGATGCGTTTATTTGCAAAAGAAATGTTTGCACGGTTTTTAAACTTCTGCAAAAACTGGTTTTCTATTTGCACCGAAATATCGAGGCCGGTAATTACACCGTCTTCTCCAATATAATTTGCCATTAAATCGGCATTTCTGCCTGTACCGCAACCCAGATCGAGAATCGAATCGCCTTTCTGGATTGCCATGTTTTTAATGGCTTTTTTTATAAAACCACGGTACAAACCAAACGACATGGTATTCATTATTTTGTCGTAATTTTTTGCGGTAAACCCGGTGAGTTCAACTCCCGAGTCGGGATAAATTTTTTCGTTCATATTTTTTTAGTTTTTAGCCTTTAGCTATGAGCTGCAAGCAAGCTACTATTAGAATTTAAAAAAAGCTTGTGTTAATTCAAGCATCATATTTCGAGTTCGTCATTCCGAATTCATTTCGGAATCTGCTGTTTGAAATAAAGATGCTGAAATAAATTCAGCATGACGTCCTGAAGTGGCACGATTGACTTGACAGTAGTAGCTGTTACTTCTTACAATCAATTTTAAAAATAAAAAACCCTGCCATTGCAATAATTACCATGAAAAGAATAAAAAAAGTATGATAACCAAACTGACTAATTATTGCTCCGCCAATGAGTGGGAAAATAGCTGGTAAAATATTTCCTGCTCCTGCAAATCCAGTATATAAAGCACGGTTCTCGTTTCCTGAAACTTCAAGCAGCAAGCCGTTCATCGACATTGAAAACAGCGAAAACACAATTTCCCCAAGAACAAAAATGTATTTTACCATAGAACCGTCGTTTATAAAAAGAGCCAAAGCCACCAGTGAAAGTGAAAGCAAAACATTACTGTAAAGTAGCAGGTTGTATTTTATTTTTTTTGCACCAAGTAAAACCAAAACACTTACCAAAACAATTCCAATTACTTTATAAATCAGGAAAATACCGATGTCGCTACTTTGTGTGTTAAAGGTTTCTTTAGCATATAAAATTATAAAAGGCAGAAACGAAATGGCAACTCCCTGGGTGTTGATGTAACCCAGGAAATAAACCAATTTTTTGTTCTGTTTCAATTCGGTTTTCAGCACTTTAATGAATGCTTTAAAACCTGAGATTTTCAGAGCCGATGGAGTGAGCTCTTTTAAGTTCCAGAACCCGCCTGTGGCAATTAACAAGAAGGAAGCACCGATGAAAAACATAAATGCGTAATTCAAGGGGAACTCTTTCCAAACCAGGACCCGTTTAGCAAAAAGTGCTCCGATCAATACTACGACACCGCCAATAATTTGAACCGATGAAAAGAATGTTTTTCGTTTGTTTTTGTCCACCGATTTACCGAGAATATCGGTGTAACTGATGTTTGCAAAGGCACCTGCAAGCGAAAAGATTGTTATAAAAATGAATACCAGCCATAAAATATAACCATGTTGCCGGGTGGTAAGCAGAAAGAGTAACCCGCCCAGCCCAAATAAAGCAAACACGCGGGCATTTATTGCTACCAAAAGGAATTTTCTTTTGAAAGGTTTGTTACTTAAATAAGGTGCAAAAAATAATTGCGTGAAACTTGAACCGCCCATCATTATTGCCGTTAAAATTCCAATGTGCATGGCTCCACCACCTGCTTCCACAATCATCGATGGGATAATTGTATCTACATCCATAAAATTTTTTGCGAATGCCAAAAAAGTAGCATGCCATAAAAAAGACCTGAAATTATGGGTTGATATTTTTTTTGTTAAAATCATTTGCAAAACTAAATCTAAAATATTCGTAAAAAATTAATTGATAATTAATAATCAATGAACTCTTCATTTTTTAAGTGGATTCAAATATAAAGGGTTAAAACCCTGTCATATATGGATTTATTTTTTAGAAAAAGGATTGAAAGTAGATCAATCTTTTTTAACGTGCATTTTTATAATTCCATTTTTTATATAAAATAACATGTAATTTTCCTTTCGGTTTTTAAGCTCATCTTTAAACCAGTTCATATGTTTTTGCAAAATAGCAAGCACTTGTTCAGGTTTGTCTTCAGCAATTATTACAGGTACAAAATGTTGGTTTACCATTTTTATATTTTTGCCAAATTGTTTGGAAACAAGTAATGAAACTCCTTTTTCTTTCAGGAATGAGATAATTGCATTCCCTTTCTTTTTTGAGCCATGCTCCTGAGCTTCATCCATCGATTTAAAGGTATTTGGTAATTCTTCTTTAAACGAGAGTTCATGTTTCTCATAAGTATAAAAGGCAAATTTGTCGGAGTCGCCAAAATGTTTTTTTTCGAAGACACCTTCTTCGTTCAAAGCCAGGGCAAGTGTTATTTTCATAATAAAAAATTAAATTTAAGACCGAAGTATTTATACACAAGATTGAATTAGAATATATAATTGTATGTTTTAAATATACTTTTGAATGTCAAGAAAATCCGTCATGGATATTTATTTTTAATGCCTTATATTTGAGCCTGCTCCGAAAAGTAGTTTTTTGTCATTGCGACCGCGAGGAACGAAGCGGGAAGCAATCTCAACATACTTGCTGTCAATGTTATGAGATTGCTTAGTGCCTCACAGTGACGTACTTTTTGGCTTTTCGGAGTGGACTCATATTTCAAGTGCTAATTTGTAGGCATCGTGAATGGCTTCTTCAGCTTTGCTTACCCTTACCAACAATGCAACATGAAACATTTACTTCGGAAAAATAATTAAATTTGATTAAAAAAAAGAATAAGAATGAAAATATCAAGTAAATTAAAAAAAGGATTAAATAATAATAAATTTCTAAGTACATGACAAAAAATTAAATATACTGAATTTGCTTTTTATTTTATTGTTTAATAGGAAGTTAGCGATGTAAATGAAACCGGAACCGAAGCTGCCGCAGTTACTTCCATTACATTTACTACAACAAGTGCTGGCCCGGGCGAAACCGTTCAGAAAATTTATTTTACGGTTAACAAGCCGTTTGTATTTGCCATTACAGAAAAAGACACAGATGCCATTCTATTTATTGGCGAAGTGAACAACCCGGAATATGAGGAATAAATTTCTGTTCATATTTGCTTTGCTCCTACTATTTTCTTGTTCAAAAGAAACAGGTGATGAAAATTCAGGCATTTTGAAAGGAGCCGGAACAATTTGGTTAAGGCATTGTTACAAAATAACATCGCCAGCTTTGTCCAACTTATTTCGTAATAATGCCTAAGCGGAGTGTTAGCTTTCTGTGCAGAACAAATCAGAATGGAGAACGGCAACATTTTAATCCCAATTAATGTTGCAGAAATTCTTCGTTATAAATCAGGACAAAAAGTTAATTTGAAATATGCTGAAAATAAATAAAAAAAAACGGGATGAAGCATCGGCAAAGATTGTGAAATAATTGAAATAACGGGTAAATAATAAGTTGGCAGTAAATTATATTCAGTTTCTGAATTCAAACCACAAGATAAATGAATTACAACTACAATTATATACTTATGAGTAATTACAAAACGACCACAAAAAAACATTTTCTTTCACTCTTACCATTTCTACTACTATTCTGTTCTCCTGTTTTTGCTCAGGAATATTCTAATGAAAGCCTCAAATTTGGGATTGGGTTCGGTATAAATGAGGGGAACCAGGAAATAGGGGTAGGTACAATTGTCTCTTTCGGATATCAAAAATCGATATGGAACGATCGTGTAAGGATTAACCCGAATATTATGACCGGCAATTTCAGGCCTTTTGGAATTACTGATACCAGAGATCAATATTACCGGATCACGACCTTTGGAATGAATGGCTATTTAGATTTAATAAAATATAACGAACTAAAGTTCAATTTTTGGTTTGCGTAGGTGGATTATTTTTAGTATCCTGCAACTTGTTTTGAATATAGTTTAGTCAGATGGAAAATAAGTTTACAGAAAATTTTAAAGAGCATATTGATTTTT
>JAKIST010000004.1 GCA_021648495.1 Draconibacterium sp. | reverse complement strand
ATAGCTCTAAAGATTGGGAAACAACTTATTATGGGATTGGACCAGAATATAATGTTTCTTTTAATAAATTTTCGGCTAAATTTATAGTTAGAGCTGGAATATTATCAATTAAACCTGTCGATTTAAAAATTAGTTATGCTGAAAATGTGGATATTACAATTCCTGTTTACAGTTTAAACGCTGAGAAAACCTCTAAAATATCCTATTTTTCAACAGCCATTAAAATAGGATATAATTTTACACGGAATTTAAGTTTATTTTTAACAGCAGATTATTTATCTGCGCTTTCGAATAAGTAAATAATTCAGAAGCCAATGGTTGCTCCAAAATATTCATATCACTTTATTGTTGAATAGTATCGTTTATCTGTAATATTTACAATTCCACAAACGTAATTCCCGGATTATATTTATCAGCATGAAAGGTTTCTGCCAATTCAGGATAACAGTCAATGAGTTTTTGATTATAATCTTGCTTCGCAAAGAGTTCTTGAAAAATGGGGATTTAATAATTATTGGATATTCCGGTGTTACTCATGAATTTTCACTTCCCTCTAAAAATATAGCTATTCCTCGTAATTACCAAACAAGACCGGTTGAATTTGAGCATTTTTGCGCGGATTATAAATATTTTTTTAACGGTTTAGTTGGATGGTTTTGCCAATTAATGTTATTAAGAAATATTTCATGGGACTCAAGAAAAATTCATTAAGCATTGTCCTTTAATAGTTGTCTTTAATTTTATTCCATAAAAATAATTCACTCAACTTGGTAGTATTAAACTTCAGAAAAGGATTTAATTTCCCACCGAACTCAACCGATTTCCCAATAGCTGACGAATTAAAAAACATAAAGATGAGCGAACTTGGGTTAGGTTATCAAATGAAAAAAATTATGATGCCTGATTTAAACCCAATACAACAAGAAATTATGAGTATCCTTAAATTAAAGCCAGATGATAAAAACATAGCAACGAATTGAAGAAAAATATCTCAGATAGACACTGATTTTACTCGTTTTGTTAAAGTAAAACCCGTTATAAAGATGATGTTGAGCAAGCTTATTTGTATAATTTTTCTGAAGATTATACAGGAGGATTTATTGCAAAACAACTAAGTTTTCCAAACGATACAATAACTCCAAAAAATAAAAATGACTACTATACTGATGGTGGTAATTTTTTGACCGATGGTTATAGAACATTTAATATTGCTGCTACAACAGATATTACCGAAAATTTACCAACTAATTTAGAGACTAAATATGGTTACTCTTATCAATATTTCGGTATACTGAAAACGTTAAATGTGCTTGTCCCTTTTGTTCATGTAGATTATTTTTAAAATTAATTAATGAAGAAACTGCTATTATCTTTTTAACAATTTTTTTAATTGGCTTTTAAGTGTACAGCCCATTTTTTCAACGAATCGGGGATGAGCTTATTGTTACGGTTAACATAATATTGTTTACGTATGAAATTTTCCATTTCCATTTCCATCTCTTCCTGAATATTACTTTCATCAATAGGTTCAATGTTCATATTTGGATAAAGTTGATATAAAGTATTGTTTGCAAGCATTCGTTTAGAATCCAGTATATCCATAATTTCATTTTTATTCCTCATTAATACATACGAATTCAAATTGCGGAATGAAGCTGAATTGTCAAGTCCATGTCCGATCCATGAAGCTACTGTCGGGCGAGAGATATTATTCCTTTTATTTAACAATGCAAGTATTGATGGTGTTAAATCGAAGTGTGTAACAACAGAAGAAAATTTCTTGGTTTTTTTTAGCATTGGAGAGTATATAACCAATGGAACATGAAATCGATCAATTTGTGTACTAATTGGAATTTCCGGCATTCGATGGTCTCCAGTAATAACAAAAATAGTATTTTTAAAAGCGGGCAATTTCTTAATTTCATTAAAGAAATATCTCAATGCCTCATCGAAATAAATTATTGTAGCAAACTGTTTAACGTAATTACGGTTAAACAATTTGGTTTTATCACTCAAATCCAAACCAATTAATCGTTCTTCAAATTTCCGATTGTAATTCAGTTGATCCGGCACTTTAAACGGGCTGTGCATTGCCAGTGTAAGTATTGCATCAATTCTTGGTTCACTTTGGTTTAATTTCCAATCCTCAATATATCTTCTAAATATTTCTTTGTCACCATATCCCCAGGTGAATCCACTTTCGGATGCTGGGAGTTTAGTATAATCCGCACCAAAATTTTCAACATCTATAATCTGATCAATACCTTGTCGCCGAAGGAAAATATCCATTTTATCGAAACTTGCATCACCACCATAAACAAATGTGCTGTTGTATCCAGCTTCTTTCTTCAAAATACTAATTAGACTAAGGTGGTCGGGCATTTCATCCCCCATATCGGTGAAACCATGGTTTCCATACGGTAGCGATGCCAATGTTGAAGGCAATACCTGAAAAGTACGACCAGAGGTACTCAGGCAATTCTCCCAATAAAGGCTTTCTCGCATTAACGAATCCAAAAAAGGAGTAAAACTCCCCAAATACGCATCTTCGCCGCTATAGGCTCGTCCCAAACTTTCAACCAAAATAAAAACAATATTTGTCGGTGTTTCACCTAATTCAAAATATTCGCCTAATACATTTGGAGTGGTTTCCTGATGAAGAAAAGGATAATCAGGATCGATATAACTGAACGGATTACCAATTGCGGAGGCAACTGACTTTTTAAAAGTAAATGGTTGATCATCCAGCTTTCCCTTATTTACATAATAATTAGAAACACTTTGAGTAAAAAAGCTAAGTTTATTTATGGCTACAAAATAACAAAACTCATTACTAAATTTTGAAGGCTCTGGATTTAATTTCTTTAAGGGAAGTAAAGAGCCAAACATTAAAATTGTAATAAGAACCATTGCCCATGGTTTTATTCTATAATAAACATGTTTGACAAATATCCTGACCATAAAAGCCAGATAAAGCATTATCATTATATATGGGAAAATACGAATACTACCAGAAGCTGCAACAGTATGCTGTATTTCTTCTACTGAATACCCAAACAAATCTGCTCCTAAAGGAATCCTTGCAGTAGTAAAATACTGAAGTAGCATAATTTCACCAAGAACTAGCAAAATACTGGAAACAATAAAAAAGTATTTAGCTGCTTTCTGGCTAAAATAAGCAATAATCAAAAAAGGGATCATCAGAAATGCTGAAATACGTAAATACGTAATAAAGTCAAACTTTAGGCCAATTAGCACATCAACTGAGCTTCCTGGCGGATAATTTGAAAAATTTGAAGTAATAATTAGTTCATAGAAACGAACAACCAATATCATTGACAACAATATAAAACTTAAACTAATAAATCTCCTTAATGATCTAATAACTAACCTTACTGATTCCATTAAATTATCCATAGAATACGTTTAAAAAAGTCGGGAAAAAGTAAAATCAAATGTATAATAACCTGAATACTTCCCTTGATCCAGCTCTTCTGCACCCCAAATAGTTCCAATATTAAAAATCCAAATGTGGTTAAATATATGATTAAATTCTACACGTAATGCCCGTGTTTTTAATGTTAACCTTTGCCCAGAATCAATCAAATTTAGGTTATCATCGGGCGAAACGCCATAACTCATCCTTAAACCATAATAATTTTCAGGATCCGAATAGTATCGCCTCATCTGCAATGAACCTGACACAGAGGTTCCGTCAGTCCCAGGTGTAACAAAAGAGCGCATTGACAGCCAATAATTACCAACATACTTGCCAATAGTAGCTGTATAAATATCTACATTTGAAGCATTAAAAATCAACATTCGCATACCAATTGAACCTTCGTAAGCTTTTGGAAAGTTGTGATACCACTCTAATCCCATTCTGTTTTTTGGGAAAAGGGAGTTATTTGAAAATCCATAATTCACATAATAGTAACTATTTTCACTCAGCTTTGGATAAGCATCAATTTCATACTGATATGCTTTATACCCAAAACGATTGGCATAATTTACACGAGCTATTACGGAACCTAATTTTGTTTTCCGCCCATACGACAAAGCAGTAATTTGCCAGGGGTCGCGATTAAAGTTTTTATCAAAAAAATCAAATGTATATGCTACCTTAATCTTGTTCCTCATAAGATCAAGGCGATATTCCTTTAATTTCCTCATTACATCTGCATAACCTGGATGTTTGCAGACAAAATCTTTTAATGTAGTAACAGCTTCTTCAAATTTTTCATTACTGTTTAAAATTCTTGCTTTTTTCAATATAAATTCTTCTGCAACAGAATCTTTCTGCAAAGCCATATCGCAGTATTCAACGGCTTTTGAATAATTTTCAGACCAGTACTCCACATCAGCAAACGCCCCCAAAACTTCCATGTTTTCAGGTTTATTAATCAGAACCTCGTTAAAAACAACACGTGCAGAGTCGTACTTTCCATCCCACGCATAGGTTCTGCCAAGTAAAAGCGCAACATCCGAATTAAACCCCTGTGAAAGAATCTCATAGCAAATTGTTCTTGCTTTTTCCCGTTCACCATTAAAAGCATAATTTCTGGCATCTTCAAAAGTCTGGGCTGCTGTTTTATTTGAAAGCCCAGCAAAAGCAATGAACGCTAATAAAATAATTGATCGAATTATATTTTTAAACCTCATATTTTTACAAATTTATTATATGATTATCTGTCTTTTTATAATTGGTTTCAAAAAGTCCAGTTTTATTAATAAAAATTATTCTTTTGGTTTAGAAAATCCCTCCCGTGTCATTTTCCCCCATGTTTTTTTTCTTTTTATAAAATGGTCTATATTCCCACGAATAGCCCAGTAAACAGTTAATGGATGATATAGTACCGGTTCAACCCAAGAGGTTAAAATTAGTTTTATTACCATTCGTTTATCTTTATATCGGTGATATGCAATTTGATCAAATAGAATTGCATAAGTTGACATAGTTATGGCGAAGAAATAAACAAAACTCAACATCACTAAAAAAAGTGGCCAGTTGGATTCACCTAATAAAGCAATAAAAATAAAGAACATAATCCCAAATACTTCAATAATTGGAGCCAACCACTCAAACAATACCCAATATGGATGCGAAACCATACCCATAAAACCATATTTACGATTGAAGAAAATATGCCAATGACGAAAAATTGTATCAATGGTTCCTCGTGTCCACCGATTTCGCTGACTTCCAAGTACCTTTAAACTGGAGGGTGCTTCTGTCCAGCAAAGAGGATCCGAAATATATATCACTTTATATTTTTCGCCTTTATTCGACATATACCTTCGCATTCGAACAACTAACTCCATGTCTTCGCCAACTGTTTTAGTATAATAACCTCCGCACGCAATAACAACTTCAATATCAAAAAGCCCTAGTGCGCCAGAAATCAGTAAAAGTCCATCAAGCCGGCTCCAAGCCATTCTTCCCATTAAAAAAGACCTGTTATATTCAATTACCTGGCAACGTGGTAAGAATTTATCAGGAACATCTACTTCGACTAATTGACCGTCTTCAAATTTACATGAATTTGCAATTTGAATAACCCCCCCAACTGCAATAACCTTTCGTTCTGTTTCTTCGAAAAAGGGTTTAATTAATTTCTTAAGTGCATGTGGATCTATAATTGAATCTACATCAATTGCAATAAAATATTCCCCTTTCGAAATATTGATTCCTGAATTCAAAGCATCTGCTTTTCCTCCATTAATTTTATCAATAACAGTGAGGTTATTATACGCCTTTTTTCGTGATTTATAAATGCCCTGGATCTCCTGACATGGAATTTTATAATCAATTACATAAGGAACTTTTTCCAGATCAAATGCTTTAATCGTTTTTCCCAGTGTATCATCTTTGCTGCCATCGTTAATTACAATAATTTCAAAACTGGGGTAGTAAAGCCCTAATAGAGCTTTTATATTTTCAACAATTGTACGCGATTCGTTATATGCCGGAGCTAATACAGAAACTTTGGAAGCAAAAGGCGAAGATAAAAGGGCATTGTAATTGGTGATTTTGGCCTCGTTTATATTTTTTAATAATTCTTTGGCTGAAATTATTGCTAAGCAGAAATAAGCTACAAATACACATATTGCGTAAATTAAAAAAAATATTTCTACGATTCTTTTAAATTCTTCCAAATTCATCATCTCTAATTTCTTGGGTCTGTTACATGTGAAATAAATAATTCCAGCTTACTATCATATTCTTTGGTTAAACTAATCATTCTTTCCTTCCCCTGCGAATTCATATAATACATAGAACGGCAAGCTTCTATTTTTAACGGAATAGATTCAGACTTAATAATAATTTCTAAAAAATTCAGGTCTTCTTCATTTCCTATATTCCTTAATGCTTTTACTATTTCCAGTTTATTTTTTTCCGTTTCATACCTGTATCTGTTTTTTAATCTTCGTTTACCATCAAATAAACGAAGGTTGTTTATGGCTTTATAGGAAAGGAAACGGGTTTGTTCCCTACTACTTTCAAGCATTTGAAATATTGCAGAAACATTCTCGAATTGTTGAGAGTAAATAATCATATTCAAACAAAACTCTCTTACCGTATATTGCTTGGAAGTTAAAAACGCAGCAAAAGAGGGAACCGGAAGCTGGTGCAGGCGAATTAAATAAAAAGCAGACAGTTGTGTCCAACGGACAAATGGTTTGGTTAATTTACTTAAAAATTGAAAAGGATGATCCTTGTTCAGGCTAATGTATGAAATTTGAACTTCAGCCCTGACTCTATCATTGGGATAATTGATTAATTTAGGGATTATTTTTGCAGCACCCTCTGGATACAAATAGGTTAACTCCCTAATTGCCTGAATTTTTTTATGATAATAATATGATTTCGATGCTTTTAAGGAATCATTATGTAAGCCAAGTTTTACAAATATTTCAGGAATAAATTTATCCACCTCTCCTTTCAAATTCTCATGAAAATTAAACAATATTGAAATCAGTATCTTTTTATTCTCTTTCCGTTTTATGTGCTTTAATTGAATCAGAGCTCTATCCCAATCAATTTCGCCAAATAAATACGCCAATAAAGTACTCTCATACATTTTGCCGTACACTTTTAGATACCGATCTTGCCGATTTTTTTCTTTGACAGAGAAATTTAAAACAAAAAGAACCGTAATAATATTAATAATGAAGAAAAATATAAAAACGAATAATACAATTGCAAAAGGATATTTGAACACAAAATCAACGAAACTTAAATAAAACCTGAAGTACGGTTCAGAGACATTATTTTCCCCATATTCAACAAGATCATTTTTGAATGTTTTAATTTCAAAATCGGTCAACAAAAGATGCAAAAAATAATTGCCCATATTCCTTACTTCCAACTTATCTGTTTTAATTTTTAAAGAATCGGTTTGTTTATTTCCTGAAAGTTCTGTTTTTATGGGAGCAGGTTTTGGAGCTAAAACAACTTGCTCTTCTTTTTTGAAATAGGTAAGTGCTTCCTTCTTTTTAAGTTGTTCAAAGATTCCACTTGAATCTTTTTCAATATCGCGAATATATATCCCGGACAATCCATTTATTTTGATTAATTTATGAGCATAATTCGAAGCTGATTTATAACTGTCAAAGCTTCCAATAATGTATTGGTTCCAATCGCCAGACTTTAATTCCTTGATACTATCATTTATGTTGTACTTTTTTGCAAAGGATTGAATATTTAATGGGGTTTTTGTGGCAGCCACCTGAATTACAAATTTTTGAGCACCTGCACAATCTTTAACAGGTATCAAACAAATACAGTATAAGAAGCCAAGCGTACGAATTATCAATTTTATAATCGTAAAGTTGACATACCTCATTTGCTCTTAATTTTAATAGATTAGTTTAGTTTAAATTATCGAAACCTTATCTTTTTTGTGCCAACAACTTTTTTACCCTAATATTAATTTCGACCAGGCTAAATGGTTTAATCATAAAATCATCTGCTCCAAATTCGAAAGCCTTTAAAACGTTCTCTTCATCCCCCGCTGCAGAAAGCACCATAATTGGTGTTGTTATTCTTCGTTCATCTCTTAAAAAAGATATTACCTCCATCCCATTAACATTAGGCATATACAAATCTGTAATAATTAAATCTACTTCATTGTCTTCTAACAATTCAAGGCACTCCTTCCCATCAATTGCTTTAATAATTTCATACCCCTCTTTAGTTAAGCTATGAGCAACCGTTTCCAAAATCAACTTATTATCTTCAGCTAACAGAATACGTTTCATGTTTCTAATTTCAGTTTTTATATCATCGTTGCAATTTAGTTTTATATTTTTCATATCTGTTACTTTTATTCCATGAAAATCCAATTAGTAAGTGCGCCATTATTATAAAAGTTATTTTAGTACATGACAAAAAAAAGTTAAAAGCGGTTAAAAAAGGCATCGATAAAATTACATAAGATAAATACTTAGAAACTGTTACGTAATACAATGAACAATTTGAGCGTAGGCATTTTGTTTTTTAACAACTTGAAAATTTAGCGAATAGCGTTCTATTTAAAGATTATTTCAAGGAAGTTAAAGAGCGAAAGAACAAGCACAAATGGTCAGGTTATTACATAACAGTTCCTTGGTGTATTAGAAGAATAAAACTACTTATTTTATCTAATGGAAAAAGCCAATAGCCCAAACGAAAATAGTGATTTAATTTCAATTTTAAATACTCATTTTGAAGGCTTGTTGAATTTGGCAAGGGTAAAAGTTCATTACAATCCCTAAGTATCCTTTTTACCGTACAATATCCTATTTTAATTGTTAATCCATCAAATATTGCTTTTGAAGAAAGACCTGGATTTGCCAGTACAAATTCAAGTGTGCTACTTTTTTTTATTCTGCAAAAAAAACTATTTCAGCCTGCATTATTCATGAATTTTCGTTATGAGAAGTCAAAATACAAAGAATAAAGGTGAGCGCAGGAATTCAACTCACAGGAATAGCAGTTGCTATTTTGAGAATTGGATTCCGAGCATTACATTTATGCAAAGTAGTTTGGTTTCGGAATAGAAATATTTGTGAATTATTCAGGATAAAAGATTTTCCTTTTATTTGGGGAAAGAAAAGTGACCTTAAAAATATCTATTTTCTTTCCATCTCAAATTAAATTGCATAGAATATTTACATGTACTTTTCCCTGCTTTTATTCTGGTTTATTGAATTCAATAAATTTTATGCTATTAAAACCAATGAAAAAGATTTGTTGTATTTTCACCAACAGTCGAAAAGTCAGCGATTTGAGTTCGCTATTCTCCACCTCAAAAATCAATTAGTTATGCGAATCAAGGGTTGAACCCACTCCGGGGTTCTGGTTTTATTCGCCTCATTATCCACGAGTTACACTCGCGGCTATTATTGTTTGATCCCTTTCGGGATAGAAATGTCCAACGGACATTAACAATAATAGCCCTCCCGGAAAACGGGACAAGCTGTGCAAAGCTCGGGATAAGCGATAAATTTCAAAAAACAACCTCCGCCAGCGGATTGATTTATTAATAATCAATTAATTCCAACCCTTGATTCGCATTAGTTGTATAAATACAGATTTGCATCTCTTTTCTATGGTCACAATTGGGCAGAAGTAGCGTTGTTCTAAATAAAAGCTTGCAAGTTGATCACCATTACAACCCCAAAAACAATATCCCCAAAGCAGTGATTAGAATCAGAATTCCGGCAAACAGGTGAAGGTACTTTTCGTGTTTCTTTAATTTTATCAGCGACATGCCTTTGGTCCCAAAATAAACGATAACCATCATGGTTGAAATGGTGGCAATACCAAAAATAAGTGCTACGGTAAGCATACCAAAAGTACTGTTTTCATAGGCTGGGAAAATCAACATGGGAATAAGTACTTCGCAGGGGCCGAAAACAAAAATCAAAAATAGGATCCAGGGAGTTAACCTCGTGTTATCTTCCTTTTGCTCTTCGGTTGGGAGATGTTGCAGCCCGCGTATCTTTTTGGGTACTAAAAAATCGGGCAAGTGAAAATGATGTGAGTTCTTCAAATATTTATAAATTCCATAAATAGTATATAAAACTCCAAAAACTAATAACATCCAGCCAACCAATTCTCCCCGGAAAGATTCGAAATATTCTAACTTTTTTAAGCTAATCCCCAGGGCAATCCCTAACATTCCAATTATTACAGAACTCCCAACATGACCTATCCCGGAAAAAAAAGTAATCCACATGGTTTTTTTGTTCGACCATTTTCTGGCTTTGCTCAAAACGATAAAAGGCAAATAATGGTCGGGTCCCAGAATGGTGTGCACAAATCCGAGTGAAGCTGCCGAAACATAGAGTAAATACAATTCTTTCATAAAACAAATTTTATAATTTATTAATTAATGAAGCCTGGCAAGCAGCTCCAAAACCATTGTCGATATTAACCACACTAACACCGCTGGCACAACTGTTTAGCATGGCAAGAAGTGCCGACAGACCTTGGAAATTAGCACCATAACCAATACTTGTTGGCACTCCAATTACAGGCTTGTCAACCAATCCGCCCACAACGCTGGTCAACGCTCCTTCCATTCCGGCTACTACAATCAAAACCCGGGCATTACGAATGAGTTCCAGCTTGTTGAACAAACGATGAATTCCGGCCACACCAACATCGTAAACCGTTTCAACTTTATTACCTAAAAACCGTGCTGTAACAGCAGCTTCTTCGGCAACGGGCAAATCTGACGTTCCGGCGGCAATAATAGCAATGTACCCTTTCGCAACTACCTCTGTTGCTTTTGCAAAAGAGATTGTTCTTGCCAGCGCATTGTATTCGGCTCCCGGAATTACGGCTTTCACGGCATCAACCATTTCTGGAGTCACGCGTGTTGCCAGCACATCAATTCCTTTTTGGTACATCCGCTCCGCAATCATTTGAACCTGTTCAACTGTTTTTCCCGATGCATAAATTACTTCGGGAAGTCCGGTGCGGTGCTGACGATCGATATCGAGGGTTGCAAAACCCATCTCTTCAATGCCCCTTTTTGGAAAATGCTCCAATGCTTCCGGCAAGTCAATTTCGCCATTTTTATATTTTTCAAGAATATCTTTTGGATCCATTATTTATCAGCTATTTTAATTACCGCATTTTCAATTTCAGAAATACTTATTTGATGTTTTTCCGCTAACTTTTTACAATCTTCAAACTCGGGTTTTGAACGTACCATTTTCCCATTGAAAAAACTTTGTTTAATCCGTACCGGGCCAAAAACAGTTTCTATCGTTGATTTTTCACGACGGAGCATATTTTTTTTCACACGATATTCACGAATTCCAATTGAAGTGCTGTGCAAAAAAACTATCTCTTTCATTTTTTCTGCCAACTGCTCTTTACAAAGAATTGAAAGTGTGACTGCCGGTCTCGATTTTTTCATTACAATCGATGTCAGCCAGGCATCACTTGCCCCGGCCGTAAATAATTGCTCCAAAACAAAATCATAATGTTCCGGGTTCATGTCGTCGATATTGCTCTCCAAAACAATTGCTTCTTCGGTGTGAACATCTTTTAATTGTTCAGCATCTTCACACAAATAAACACGCAAAACATTGGGCACTTCACTATCGCGATTACCAATTCCGTATGCCGCTTTTATAATTGGGAATTCAATTTTATCGGTGAATTCATCAACCGTGGCAACCAAAATTGCTGCTCCGGTCGGAGTGGTTGCTTCGTGGTTTACCAATCCGGTTTTCACAGGGATATCCAATACAATTTCGGCAGTGGCCGGGGCAGGCACGGGCATAATTCCGTGGGCACATTTCACGGTTCCTCCCCCCAATTGAATAGAAGAAGATATAACTTTATCTACCTTCAGATAATCTAAACAAATAGCAGCGCCAACAATGTCGGCGATAGAATCGAGAGCACCAACTTCATGAAAATGAACTTTCCCTTTTGAGATATTATGAACTTTGGCCTCTGCCACGGCAATCAAATCGAATATTTTTAATGAATTGATTTTCACTCTTTCCGGCAACGAACTGTCATTAATTAATTCTTCGATGTGCCGCAAATGCCGGTGCTTTTCATTTTCCTGGTTTTCGACGATTACCTCCGCCTTTGTTCCTGTAATTCCCCGTCGTTGGTCTTGTTTTACTTCCAAATGAAAACCTTCGATATTCAGCTTTTCAAGCTCCGAGGTCAGGTAATTAATGTCAACGCCCAAATCAATCAGTGCTCCGAGGTTCATATCTCCGCTAATTCCTGCAAAACAATCGTAATATAATATTCTCATTTATTGCTTATTTACATTCTTCAATACCCGGTTTAGTTTTCCTGAAACCAAGCCTTCTTTGTCAATTTTCAATTCTGCGAAACCAATATTTTTCATTTTATCCAAAACTTCATTTTCCACAAGGAGCAGTTTTTCCAACTCGCTTTTTTGAACTTCAATTTGCCCGTAAGTTCCGTAATGGCGAACGCGGACATCCCTAAAACCAAAGTCGTTCAGAATGTTTTCCGCATCCTCAACTTGTTGCAATTTTTTTCTTGTAATCTGATGGTTGTAAGGAATGCGGGAGCTTAAACACGGACTGGCAGGTTTGTCCCAGTTTGGAAGTTCGAAGTGTTTGGCAATTTGGCGCAATTCATTTTTTGTAAGGTTGCAATCTACCATTGGCGACAAAACTTTATATTTTGCAGCTGCCTGCAAACCCGGTCGGTAATCTCCCAAGTCATCGTAATTTGTTCCACTTAAAACATCAAATTCAGGGTATTTTTCTTTGATGCCCTGTAAATCGTGAAAAAGATGTTCTTTGCAGAAATAACAGCGGTTCTCGGGGTTTTGATTGTAACGTTCATCGGCTAATTCTAATGTTTTTATAATTTCAAGATGAACATCGAATGTTTTGCAAAAGTTTTTTGCCAACTCAAAATCTTTGCTTTTCAGGCTTTCTGAATTTGATATTACACCAATCGCATTTTGTTTCCCCTGAAATTTCCGCGATAGAAAAAGGACCAATGTGGAGTCAATTCCTCCCGAAAAAGCTACAATAGAACCTTTTCTTTTTGAAAACCACTTTTCTAAAAGTTGAATTTTATTTTGAAGGTGAGGACTCAAGTTATTCATTATTTCAATTTTGAAATTTAAATGGTAGCATTAATTTAAAAAACGTAATACCATTAATTTAAAAAAATTAATCAGTCCTGCTCATGGTTAATTTTCCGTTTTGCATTCCTTTAATTGTTATTAATTTATCTGCCAGTTCAGTTAGGCGACTGGCAACTCCTTTTATGGCAATTATTTCCATCTGTTTTGTTTTGTCTAATATAATTCGTTGTGTTGACAATATTTCCTGATGATAATTTATCTGGATATCGGAGATTTGATTCTGTATTTCATGGCGGTGCGGGTCGTACAATAAAGTAACCGAGCCGGCAACATAGTTATTGCATTGCCACTTTTGTTCAACCATGTTTTTATTCACCAAATGACGAATCGCTTGCGAGCGGTTCGAAAAGTGGTTCAACTTTACATATTCATCCAAAGCATCCAAAAGATCCTTCTCCAATGAAACACCAATTCTTGAAACTGTCATAGTAACACCTTTTTCGAAATAGTAATATTATTGGCGAATATATAAAATTATTGATATGTTTTTTGAGTTCTGATTCAGAAATTCAAAAAAAATTATAACGTTTTTATTTGATGATAGCAATTAATTTTACTGAACGTGTTAATATCTTGAGTGTAGCCTGTTTCCTCAGAACGTTATACTGTGGGGTAAGGGAATAGATAAATTAGGCCATACAGTTTTATCTGCATTATTCTTAGGGTTTGTGAAGAAATAACATGACTGGAATTGACGAAGTTAGCGTGCAAAAGAACGAATTAAAACGCTTAGGTTATTTCATTACAATCCCTAAAGCTATTTCTGCGGGCCTCAACTCTGCGCTTCCCTTTATTCTTGGTATTTTGACTTCTCATAACGAAAATTCATGAATAATGCAGTTAGCATAATTTTAGGTTATTTATTTCAATTCGTTATGTTGAAATATTAAATAACTTTGTTTGTCTAAAAACACAAATTACTCCAATTCTAAACACGCAATAAATGACAGTATTGATTAAGGGTTAGATGGTATTCAAAAGTTGAATAATACAAATAGTTTATGATTCAGATTTTAAAGAATAGTAAAACAAATAAACCGCTTTGGCAAATCGCGCTTGCTATTTTAATGCTGTTAACGAGTATTTATTTTATTAAAAACGAGCACCTCGAACTCGTTGAAATAAAAAAAACGCTACAACACATCAATGGTTTTTATTTGGTTTTAGGACTTTTTGTTACCGGGGTTTATATTGTGTTCCAGGGATTAATGTATGTTTTTAGTTTCAAAACCGTTGGAGTAAAAGTTGGGATAAAAGATACCCTTTTACTTTTCCTGAAAAGAAATGTGATAAGTGTATTTTTGCCGGCAGGTGGTTTTTCGTCGCTGGCATTTTTTACAAAACCGCTGAAAAAAAAAGGCATCAACACCACCGATATTTATTACGGCTCGTACATTTATGGATTAACCGGGCTTTTATCGGTTGTAGTAGTTGCAATACCAGTTATTTTGCTGCTTTTGTTGAACAATAAACTTACCTCAACCGAGTTACTTCCTTTCCTTTTATTATCGATATTAATTGGCTTCCTTATTTATGCTGCCTGGTCGTTTATCAAAAAGAAATTTTTTTACAAACTTATCCTTCGATTTAATCCGGGCCTTTCACTTATTATTGACAACATTACTTCGACAAGATTAAATAAAAAGAATTTTTTGTTTACTTTGTTTATTTCAGTACTCATTGAGTTCATTGGTGTATCCCATGTTTATATTTCAATGCTCGCGCTGGGGTTTCAACCCACTTTGCTCATTTCGCTAACTGCTTACATTGTAATGGTAATGTTGCTGATTATGTCACCTTTTTTAAGGGGCTTGGGTGCTATTGAAGTTTCAATGACATACATATTTATCAGGAGTGGGGTTCCAACAGTAGCGGCAGCAGCAATTACACTGGTATTCCGGTTTTTCGAATTTTGGATGCCTTTAATTATCGGCTTGGGTTCGTTCCTCTTTTCAAGAAAAAATATACTGTTGCGGGTTTTGCCTGTTTTTATCATTTTTATTTCGGGGTTAATAAATGTATTTTCTGTTATCACTCCTGCCATTCCAAGCCGTATCGCCATCCTCGAAAAACTACTCCCCCAAATAGCGTTGTCCATCTCTAATTTTAGTGTGTTTTTTATTGGTTTGCTCCTTATTGTTTTAGCCTTCTATTTATTACGGGGTGTAAAAAGGGCCTGGCGCATAACTTTGTTTCTTTTGGCCCTTTCGGCAATTGGGCATATTGTAAAAGGAATCGATTACGAAGAAGCAATTCTTTCGTGTATTGCAATTGCAAGTTTGCTGTTCACTTACAAATATTACAATGTAAAATCGATCCCCATGCTCCGGACAAATTTGTGGAAAATGTGGTTAGCTGCATTAATTGTTCTTGTCGTTTACGCCATTGGCGGCACTTATTTTCTTGAGAAAAACCACATGGGAATGGACTATAGTTTTATTGGTTCAATAAAAGCTTCTTTTCATTTAATATTCTTTTTTGATGCTTCGCAATATATACCACAAACCAGCTTTGGCCACTATTTTATTAATTCCATTTATCTCTTTAGTGGGGGGCTTCTTGTTTCGGCAATTTACCTTTCGTTAAAACCCATTTTTAAAAACGATTTAGAAAGCAACGAAAATGAGATTAACCATGCAAAATTGCTGGTGAAAGATTATGGCAACTCGGCACTCGACTATTTTAAATATTACCCCGATAAATTATTTTTCTTTAATAATGACGGATTTTTAGCCTATAAAATTCATCATAATTTTGCTTTGGTATTAGAACTGCCCGTGTGCGAAACCGATTCCGGCAAAAAACAACTTTTACACGAATTCGAAAAATATGCAAAAGAAAATGGCTTGCGAACATTCTACTATCGTGTTCCCGAAGAATCGACAGTGTGGTTTCACCATCTAAAAAAGAAAACTATTTTTATTGGGCAGGAAGCAATTTTAAACCTGGAAACATTCTCGTTGACCGGTTCGAAAATGCATCCCATCCGAAATGCAATCAACAAAGCAAAAAAAATGGGGTTTACCTTTCATCTTTATTCCCCAATGATAAAAGATGGGGTGATGCAAAAATTAACGCAGGTTTCGGATGACTGGTTAAAAAAACCGGGAAAATCGGAAACTATCTTTTCACAAGGAAAGTTTTTGCCCGAACTAATGAAAGAAACTACCATTCTTACCATCGAAAATTCCGAAGAGAAAATTGTAGCGTTCCTAAATATAATCCCGGATTTTGTGAAAGGCGAAGGTACGTACGACCTTATTCGTGTCGCCGATGATGCACCAACCGGAATCGTATATTTTCTGTTAATTGAAATGTTTGAATATTTTAAACAACAAGGTATTTTGAAAGTTAACTTAGGAATGGTGGCGTTTGCCGGTATTTCAGAGACGAAAAATATGACGGAAAGATCGATGAAGTTTGCCCTTGAAAACCTAAAAACCTTAAACCATTTTAAAGGGCAATATTTATTTAAAGAGAAATTTAAACCCGAATGGGTGAACAAATACCTTGTTTACGATTCGGATTACGATCTGATATATTTCCCGGCCACATTAAAAGTAGTTTCGAAAGGAGAGTAATTTATTGTGCATTTTTACCTTTCCGCAATAAATTTTGGGAAATAGATCACCCGGTACAAATTTTTAAATTGTAATTTATGAAAATCTTACTTGTTGAGGACGAACCTGTTATTGCTCAAAATATTGTTGAGCGGCTCGCGGGTGAGTTTTATAGGGTAAAATGGGTCAGTGACGGGAATATGGGCTTACAAAAAGCTCTGTTTGAAACTTACGACCTGATTATTTTAGATGTATTATTGCCCGGGACGAACGGGTTCTCAATCTTAAAAAAACTGCGGAGCAATAGAATTACAACTCCCGTGCTGATGCTTACTGCGCTTTGCGATATTGTGAATAAAGTAAAGGGCTTGGATTCGGGAGCCGATGATTACCTGACCAAACCTTTTGCATTGGACGAATTATCAGCAAGGGTGCGAGTACTGTTACGCCGTGAAATGAACCCACAAACAAGCTCTATCCGTATTAAGGATTTGAATGTTGATACCAGTAGGCGCGAAGTATCAAGAAATGGAGAACCGATAAACCTCACAACAAAAGAATTTCAGATACTGGAATTTATGGCTTATAATAAAAACCGTGCACTTTCGCGGATGACAATTGCAGAGCATGTTTGGCAGGAAAATTATGATAGCATGTCAAATTTTGTAGATGTGCATATTAAAAATATCCGAAAAAAAATTGATGCAAAAGCTACTTGCAAGTTGATTAAAACAGTGCGTGGAATTGGTTATATGATTAATGATGAGTAAAATGAAATTAACCATCCGGGGAAAGTTGTCGATTGTATATACGGTAGTTTTGTTTACCCTTCTCACGGGCTTTTGTATTATTTTGTATCATGCAATAGCTTTTTCATTTCAATCTAAAACGAGAAACGAATTGCTAACTAATGCACATAAACTCTCCGAGAGGTTCGACAACAAATCACAAACTTTTACCGACCTGCCCGAAAATGATTTCAATGCCAATCCTTTGTACTGGTTTCGGATGATTAAACCCGATGCTTCCCTTTACCGGCCAGCACCTGTATTTTCAGTGATGAAAAACACGGCAAGTACTTCCAAAGTTGCTCAAAGCTCAAAAACAGAACCTTGGTTTTATAATTTCGAAGAAGAAAGCCAATGGTTTTCTTCAGTTGTTTTCCCGGTAAACGAGGGCAAACAATTCTCAGGCTGGGTAGAAGTGGTGATTCCGGTCACAGAAGGGAAAAGGATTCTTAACTATATTGCCGTATTGATGTTTTCGCTCGGGATTGTAATTGTATTGCTGTTGTTTTTTAGTGGGCGTTTCCTGGCACGAAAGACGCTTGCCCCGGTAGAACAAATCCGCAAACAGGTTGACGATATTTATGAAAAAAACCTTTCAAGCCGAATCACCAGCCCAAACCCATCGGACGAGCTTGGGCAACTGGCCGGCACTTTTAATCTATTGCTCCAACGGCTCGAAAAAGCTTTCGATTCGCAACAACAATTTATTGCCGATGCATCGCATGAACTGAAAACACCCCTAACTATTTTGCGCACTCACTGGGAGAAACTGGTAACACAAAAAGATATCCCTTACCATTACCGCATCCACATGCAATCGGATGTAGATGAGTTGGTACGGCTTTCTTCCCTGATTAATAACTTATTACTGCTGGCTTCGACCAAAGAGGGAATTTTCCCGGATGAACTGCCGATTATCAATTTTTCGAAATTAACCCATGCGCTTTATGATGATATTTTGGTGCTTGCCGAAAGTAAAAATCAACAGATCCGGGTTTCAATTACCGAAAACATCTTGATAAAAGGAGATAAAACAAGAATTTACCAACTATTGCTTAACCTCGCCGACAATGCCGTAAAATATACTCCTCAAAACGAATGGATTGATATTCGTTTGCAGCACGATAATTTATGGGCCGAATTTATTATTAAAGATAACGGGATCGGAATCCCCGAAAAGAATCTCCCGCATGTTCTCGAACGATTTTACCGGATAGATAAATCACGTTCCCGTAAAACGGGTGGTTACGGTTTGGGGCTGGCAGTTTGCAAAACTATTGTCGAGGCACATAAAGGGAGAATCACCATAAATAGCGGTATAAACCAGGGAACCACTCTCATTGTAAAAATCCCCTTAGAAACTGTCTGATATTTTTCTTCATCATTTCTTCATGTTGGGAATTTATATTTGCATCATGAGAAACAGCATTTTCCTTTTGGGATTTTTTGGCTTAGTTGCAACTGCCTGTGTGCAAAAACCAGAAAATACACGGCACAATTCCCCTGTAATTGATTCACTTTTGTTAAACGCCGATTATTCGGCAACTTTCGACTCCTGTAAAACCAGTGATATTCCTACAGAATGGTTTTCGGCTGTTACTGGCAATAATACCGCCGGGCACTGGGAACTTATAACAAATTCAGAGAATAAATTGCTTGCACAGACATCTTCTTCAGGCTCCGGATATCTATTTAACTTATTGGTATTAAAGCAGGATGAACCTAAAGACTTGATTTTATCAGTAAATATAAAAGCTATCTCTGGAAAGGAAGACCAGGGTGGCGGGCTGGTTTGGCGATACCAGGATGCAGACAACTATTACATTGCCCGCGCCAATCCGCTGGAAAACAATTTTAGGCTCTATAAAGTGATTAATGGCAACCGCAAACGATTGAAGAGTTACAGCCTGCCCGTAACAGCCAATGTCTGGCACAACATTACAGTTTCCCATTCAAGCTGCACTATCAAATGCTATTTTGATGGGCAACTATTTTTGCAAAGTACCGATTCAACCATTAATAAAACTGGGAAAGCAGGACTTTGGACAAAAGCAGATGCCATTACCTTTTTTGATGATTTTAAAATAAAAAGTCTTGTAAAATAGAGATTTATTTAAGGTTAACATATAATATCTTATACGATGAATAGAAAGAAAATTGTGATAATAAATTTAATTTTATCCTTATTGGCAATAAACAGTTATGCACAATTTAAGTTAGATACAGCCTTAACGCTTTCAACCGAAAACATCATCAAAATAACTTTTAATAACAGCGATCGAATAAAATCGGCTTACTTTAACCTTGAATCAGCAAAATACAATTTTAAACTCTTTGAAAATGAATACACCCAGTTTAATCCATTGATTGTGGATTCAAAAGTGAATTCGAATTCTGACAAACAGTACTCCGGTGATTTTTCAACGGGCATGAGAAAGGAATTCTTTGATGGCACATCCATAGAAGCTTCGGTTGGGAATAGTGCCGATTGGGGAAATAACGTTGATGCTCGTAACGTAAGTTTTTTTGAAACAGAAATAAGTTTCCCATTATTCACCTCGGCCCGCAAACTCAGCAGACTGATAAAACGAACCTTTGAAGAGAATGAATTATATACTAAAAACCTCGACTATGTTGATGCCGTAAAAGAAAATGTACACGATGCTCTTGAGCAATATTACGATTTAGTTCCCCGTATTAAAACACACGAAATGCTTAAACACTACCGCGATGAATTAAAAAACCTGCTTGCCAACAATCCAATCCAAAACGGAGGACAAATTGAAGGGGAAATCGCCACTTTAAATTCGAAAATAACAGGCTGGGAAATTATTTTATTTTCCAAAAAACTAAGTATGCAACGATACATGAATGTGAACAATATAAATATGTCGAATCTACTTGTTATCAATGTTGATTTTAAGCAAGATAATTACTATGGAAAATATTATATTGAACAGCCTACGGATAGTATTTTCAACAAAGCACTTAATAACGATTCGGAATTTAAAGTACTGGGGATTATCAAAAAAAATGCAGAGGAAAAAAAACGACTTGCACAGAAAGGTAAATGGGATATTTTTGCAACAACAGGAGGAAGGTATAATTACTATGAAATGCGGGGAGGAGAACGACAAAATAATTTTCTGATGGCCAATGCCGGGCTAAATATAAAACGCTACGACAATAAAATGCTTAAAAATACCATCGCCAAAGCACAGTCCGATATTTCAGCCATTGAATATACAATTGAAGACCGCAAAAAATTAATTAAATCGAATATTGAAAAGTTGAAAGACGGGCTGACGAAGAAAAAAGAGCAGTTAATAAATACCTTAACAAGCCTCAATTCATGGAGCAACATTTACCAATCAAAAAAAGAGCTGTATTTATCTGGAGACGAAAGCGTTGATAATTTTATTCAATCGTTCCGCTCGCTATTGAGTACTGAAGAAACACACTATAATCTCGAAAATAATTATCTCGATTTGATCCGCGACTTCGACTATATTACCGGGTCGTATTTTGAGTATATTGAATTAAAAAATTAAAATTAATTATTATGAAAAAAATTATCATTCCCGCAATGGCAATTATTTTTTCGCTTGCCAGTGCCAAAGCATCATCACCTGACGGAAAAGTTGTTTCGAACCAACAAGTTAATGAAAATATAAACAAGACTGAATTCCTTCAAATGGCAGATTCGGAAAACTCTGTTTCTAATAATATTTTTGATTTTGAAAAATATGCTGTTAATAAGTTGCCGGAAGATTGGTCGCAATATTATTCAGGCTCTGGCGGAACCGACTGGAAAATTACAAACGACCAAGGCAACAAAGTACTGGCGCAATTGTACAGCAAAAACCCAGACAATCATTTTAATATTGTCGTAAACAACATTATTAATGCAAAAAACATGAAACTTTCGGTGCGTTTAAAAGGAGTTGCCGGAAAACACGATCAGGGTGGCGGCTTCATGTGGAGGTTTATCGATAAAAATAATTACTACGTGGTACGTGCCAATCCACTTGAAGATAATGTTGTTTTGTACAAAGTGGAAAACGGAAAACGTTCCGATTTGCCCTTGGTTGGCTTAGGAAGAACTTATGGGGTAGATGTTGATAAATTGGGCAGTGGATGGAACACGCTGAGCCTTATTGTAAAAGACGAAATATTTACTGTTTACCTGAATGGCAAAGAGTTGTTTAAAGTAAAAGATTCCACATTCACTAAAAAAGGAAAAATCGGACTCTGGTCGAAAGCCGACGCGGTAACCTTTTTCGATGATTTCAAAATTAACATTTTGTAAACGCTCTGTTGAAACACTGTTAAGATTAATTTGTAATAAACAATATTTGCATATCCGAACTATACCACAAGAGCGTCATTCCGTAAAAATTTGCAAAATTTTATACGGAATCTCATAAAACAGAGCTAGGAAATTGATAGAGATTCCCACTTTCGTGGGAATGAAAGCTACTATTTCGATTTGTGGTATTAACCCGGATAAACAGAAAAAATAATAAGATTCAGAATTTCTTCAGGATTTATCTATTATTTTGAATTAGAAAGACCTATCCAATGCCATAAAACTGTTAATTGAATGAAAAAATCACACTTAATAATTTCAGGTTTTGTTTTGATATTTTTACTGTTTTTCGGGCCGGTAAATATTTTGAAGGCACAAACCGTACAAACCAAAAGTTACAGTTTAACTGATTGTATCGACCTTGCCATAAAAAATAGTTATCAACTGCAAACCGACAGCCTTCTTTCTAAAACAATTCAAATGCAGGTGAATCAAGAGCAAGCCAGCTACTATCCCCAAATTTCGGGGGCACTGGGGTTTTCGGGCTTGTTTCTTTCGCCTTACACTTTTGGGCAGCATTATTTACAAGCAATTGCCGATTGGGATTTGGGAAAATTCTGGTACAAAACAAGTGCCATCAAACAAAAACAAATCGAACGGCAGGAAGCCATCAAACAACAAAACCAATTGGAAATAACCGGAGTAATTACTGGTCTTTATCTCGATGTACAACAAAACGATTTTGAACTTCAAATCCTGAATTCCAGGCTTGAATATTTATATCGGCACCTCGATATTTTAAGTGTTTTATGGAAAGCTGGAACCATTAACCAACTCGATATTCTGCAAACCCAGTCAACTGTAAATAAGGTAAAAGAAGCAGTGCTGCAAAAAGAAGTTGAGGGCAGCGAGGCAAAATATGCCATGGCCCGTTTAATGGGTTTCGATTCTGATTCAGGGTTCGACCTAACTAAAATCAATGGTTTTGAAACACCACCTGCAAATCCTTTTGATGGCGAGGAGGTTTATTTGCAAAATTATCCGCAACTAATAACTATTCAGAAAGAATATGAAACTGAACTTTTAAGAAAAAGAGAAGTGAAAGCCTCGCTTTTACCACACGTTCAGGCGTTTAGCGGCTACACTTTTGATGGTGACCCTACTGGAGATGGGAGTTTTGTGATGCTCGGACTGGGTGCTACCATCCCAATTTACCAGTGGAAAAAAAATGATTACCGCCTTCAGGAAATTGATATTACTTCGGAAGCAATTCAAACTAAAAAACAAAATGTTGAACGCGAACTTTCGATTCGTTACGGGCAGATTGTGAAACAAATTCAGCAATACAAAAGAATCCTCGATTTTCAACAGGAAAAAATTGCAAACGATGAAAAAACTGCCCAGGTTGCCGAAATAAATTATAAAGCAGGATTATCGACCAACCTCGATTTTTTAATTGCCCAACAAACACTCACCGAAACAAAAATGCAAATAAACACGGTGCGCAACCGCTATCTAAAATCAATAGCAGCCTTTTATTTGCTCACCAACCAAACTGAAAAAATTAAAAATATTAAATAAAAATCCGCATTATGAATCATCCATTTAATGCCAGCAAGAAAACTACCTATTTTCACAGCTTTGATAAGAAAGCGTCAAAAACAAAGCCTGCCCCGAATTGTCGGGGACTTTCGAAGTTTTTGAAACCAAGGAGTTTACTTCTTGTAAATGACTGTTTCAGAAACGAGAGTAACGAAGTATTTGGCGTTTTCTTACAAAGGCTATTTCGAAAAATACTTCCGGTTTTTATAGCTGGAATTGTTTTATTTGCTTGTCAACCAACTCCAAAAACCCAATCGGTAAAAGCTAAAATAAAAGTACATATTAAAACTGCGAAGGTTTTCCGGGGAGATATTACCGATACAATTTCCATATTTGGAGAACTGGCATTGCGTCAGGAAGCCTGGCTTTCGTCGCAATTTGAAGGACGATTAACGGATTTTGCGCTGCTTAAAGGCGATAAAGTTGAAAAGGGCCAACTCGCCGGAATTATTGTTCCGGCCCGTCGTGAAGCCCTTTTGCAAGCCGCCGAAAATATTTCGGACGAGTTAAAACCTTTATTAGATGAACAGGAAAAAAGTATCCCGCTTTATTATCCGGTTACCGGGGTTGTGCTCGATGTAAGGATGCACACCGGCGATGTGGTGGCAAAGGGAGAACACATCGTTCATATTGGCGATTTAAGAATATTGGATGTACAAGGCGAACTGCCCGTTCAATATCTCGAAACTGCACGAAAAGCAAAAATGCTAAAAGTTCAGTTTACCAACTACATTCACCCCGATTTAAACCTGCCCATCGAAACATTTACCGCAAATGTTACCGCAAACCAAAGTCTCATAATTCGACTGAAATTAAATAATCCTTCACTTAAATTCCGCCCCGGAATGCGTGTAAAAATAACCTTCCCCACACCGGTCCACAAAGAAGCACTGTTGTTGCCACGTTCTGCTCTCGTTGAAGAAGAAGGACAATATTTTGTTTTCACCATCGAAAATGGGAAAACAACAAAACACCACATTGAAACCGGAATTATGCACAATGATTATGTGGAAATTATTTCGGGTGTAGAGGAAAACCAACTGGTAGCTGTTGAAAAAGCCTATTCATTAAAAGATAACCTCGAAGTAATTACAGATTGAAACGATCATGAATTGAACGAAGTGAAATCGTGCAAAACAATTTTAAAATGCTAAAATACACAAATAAGTATTTTCAAATTCATTGGGAGTTACATCGAATACCATTAAAACAAACGATAATAATGAGATGAATAAAATAGCTTCTTTTACCGTAAATAACCGCCGCGCGTTAATTTTTATTTTCCTTTTCCTTTCGGCAACAGGATTTTATTTAGTGAATAAAATTCCGCAGGGTGTATTTCCCGATGCTACTTTCCCGCGCATCGCGGTGATGGTAGATTACGGGCTCACCCCCATTAAACAGATGGAAATGGAAGTTGTCAAACCCATCGAAGAAGCGGTGATGATGGTGGAAGGCGTTAGAATGGTGCGTTCGTCAATCAGTCGTGGTTCTGCCGAAGTAAACATCGATTTTCAGTGGGGAGCCGATATGTTTCAGGCCTACCAATTGGTGCAGGCACAAGTTAGCGGGATACAAAGCCAGCTGCCCGCTGGTGTTACATTAGAAGTGCGTCGTTTTACTACCAGTACTTACCCTGTGGCAGGGTACAGTTTGTATTCCGACAAACAAGACTTGTTGCATTTGCGCGACATTGCCATTTACACGCTCCGTCCGCAACTGGCCGCCATTCCGGGAGTTTACAACGTTGAAGTAATGGGAGGAAAAGAGCGCGAGTACCGTGTTGAACTCGATGTCGATAAACTTGCCGCTTATCAAATGGACTACAAAACCATTAGCGAGGCGATAAAAGAAAACAATTCGCTCGATTTTGTGGGAAGGCTCGAAGAGAACAACAAATTGTACCTGAACATTGCCGACAACCGCTATCTTAAAATGAGCGAAATTGAAAACACCATCATTCGCAACAACGGAGAAACTCCAATTCGTTTAAAAGATGTGGCAAATGTTGTTTCAACCCAAAAAGAGACTTTTATTGCCTGCGAAAGCAACCAGCACCCTGCCGTTTTAATAACCATTATAAAACAACCCGGTACAAATGCCGTGTCAATAATGAAAGCCGTTGATGAAAAGCTGGCTGAGTTAAAACCCGTTTTGCCCGATGATGTAAACATTAGCAAATGGTACGACATGACTGATTTTATAAAATCGTCAATCAACAATGTCAGGGATTCTATTTTGATTGGGGCTTTTCTTACCCTGTTAATCCTGTTGGTTTTCCTCCGCCGCTTGCGAATTACATTGGTTACGGTCAGTATTATCCCGGTTGCAGTGCTGATTTCGTTTATTGCCATCAAACTAACGGGGATGAACCTCAGTGTGATGAGCCTTGGCGGACTCGCAGCTGCCATTGGTATTCTGGTTGATAATGCTATTGTGGTGGTTGAAAATATTGAGCGCCACCTCGAAATGGGCAAAACGCGCAAAAAGGCAGTTATTGAAGCCACCGGCGAAATTATTGCCCCGCTGCTCAGCGCAACCTTAACTACGCTAATTGTACTTATTCCACTTGTCTTTTTAACCGGAGTACCCGGCATATTTTTTAAAGCGCTTGCGCTTACATTAACACTTGCCATTTTTTCGTCAATGTTGCTGGCCGTTTTTCTAACCCCGGCGATTGCCGTTACTTTTATTTCAACGAAAAAAAGAAAGTCTGGCAAAATGATGGGCAAAATTATAAATGCCCACCAGGCAGTTTTGAAAGTGGGTTTGAAAAGACCAATTATTGCCTATTTCCTGATTGCAATTACCATTGCAGGAAGTATTGCTTTATTCAAAAAAATACCGAGCGGGTTTTTGCCCCTTTGGGACGAAGGAACAATTGTGCTCGATTACCTGGCTCCCCCAGGAAGTTCGGTTGACGGAACTCGGACCATGTTAAAAAGTATTACCGACTACCTGCCAACAATTCCCGAAGTGGAGGCGTATTCGTTGCGTACCGGACGAAGTTTGGCGCACCCGCGAACACATGCCAACGATGGTGATTTTGTTATCAACCTAAAAAAAGAAAGGACTCGTTCGGTATTCGAAATAATGGATGAGTTGCGCGATTTTATTGAACAAAAAGAGCCCAACCTGTCGCCCGAAATTTTCCAGGTATTGCCCGACCGCCTTAACGATTTAAGTGGAGAAATTGCCCCGGTGGTAATAAAAGTGTATGGTAAAAATCTCGCGATAATTCAGGGAGTTGCTGCAAATATTGCCGATTCTTTGGAAAATATTGATGGGGTAGTTGACATTTATCCCGGTTTTGAAGCGGGCGAACCGGAACTGACGATTCGTATAAAACCGGAGGTAATTGCCCGTTACGGACTTACACCACAAATGGTAAATAACGCCGTAAACATGGCTTTATGGGGCAACGAAGCAACCCGTGTTATGGAGGGCATTAAATTAATTCCGATAAGGTTGCGTTACCCAAAAATGTATGCTTCACACTTCGAAAAAATTAAATCGCTGCCCCTTTATTTCCCCGAAATTAAACGAACTGTAATTTTAAGCGAACTGGCAGATATTAAAAAAATACCCGGTAAAACAGATATCGAACACGAAAACCTGAGCCAGGTGGTAAACATTAAAGCGCAACTCTCGGGGCGCGACCTCGGGGGAACCACTGCCGATATCCAGCAACTTTTACACAATTGGCAATTCCCACCCGATGTTACTGTTCAACTCAGCGGACAATACGAAAGCCAGCAACAGGCTTTTAAAGAACTGCTGCTCATATTAATCCTGGCAACTTTAATCATTTTTATTGTTTTGTTGTTCGAATTTAATTCGTTCCGCTCCGCACTCGCCATTCTTATCGGTACTTCGCTTTCGGTAAGCGGTGTATTCCTGTTTCTTTGGGTTACAGGTACTTCGCTCGATATTTCAGCATTTATGGGAATGATTATGATTATTGGCGTGGTGGTAAACAATGGGATTCTATTGATTGATTATACCGAAAAATATTTAAAAGAAAGCCCCAACATAGCAGAGGCATTGTTAATGGCCGGAAGGGTGAGATTACGCCCTATTTTAATGACAACCTTATCAAGTATATTTGGGTTTTTGCCTCTGGCTTTTGCCATTGGTGAAGGTGCCGAAATGCTCAAACCACTCGCCATTTCAATGATTGGCGGAATGAGCCTTTCCATGTTATTCTCGCTTTTTGTGATTCCCGTTTTGTATCAATCGTTTAAAGGGGGCAAATCAAAAAAGTTGAAAGCAGTAGCAACAGATTAATAAGTATTTTTTTTTTTTGAAATGAGGATTCAATTTTTATTATCTTGTTGCCTGTTAGGCGAAAAAGATAAATATTAATAAAATTGAGTGTAAACATTATAAATACTGAAAAGAAGCTAACTGCCTGGAGATATTTTGTTTTTCCCCGCCCGCTTTTTTCCGATAGTTAGCGGAAAAATTAAGGAAGCGCACATACTTTGCAATTGCCTACCCTTAACACGGAATTTGCAAAAGAATGCAATCTTGCCTACCTTCAAGTTTCATTCAAACATTTGAGATATGAACAAACGACTTTTTGCAATTGGAGATATTCACGGATGTTTCGATTCGTTAAAAGAATTGGTGGAAAATAAAATCCAACTTCAAAAAAGTGATAAACTTATTTTACTCGGTGATTACATTGACAGAGGAGATAAAAGTAAGGCAGTTGTTGATTTCATAATTGAATTACAGGACAAGGGTTATAATATTGTACCTCTAATGGGAAATCATGAAGTAATGCTACTTGATGCCTGCGAAAATGGAAAGAATGTTTCAAAATGGATTCTAAACGGAGGTAACGAAACATTGAAAAGTTTTGAAATAATTTCCATAAAAAGTATTGAGCCAAAATATCTAAAGTTTTTCAAAGAGTTGGAATATTATTATTCATTCGATGAATTTCTCTTTGTACATGCAGGTTTTAATGATAATTTGGTTAATCCGTTTTCCGACTTTTATTCAATGCTATGGAAATGCAAAGAATTTTACACAAATCCTCTATTAGCAAATAAGACTATTATTCATGGTCATAATCCGGTAAGTGTTTCAAAATGTGAAGAAAGAGTTCTATTTAAACTTGATGTAATTAATATTGATACTGGCTGTGTATATAAAGATAAAGAAGGTTTTGGAAGACTTACTGCATATGAATGTAATACTCGAAGAATAGATTTTGTTTGAATTGATATTATAGGTATGTTTACAGTTCGCGAATCGCGAATTAATAATGATAGGGATTATGAAGAAGCATAATGGAATGCGTCCACAAGACATTGTAGTTCTATTAAAGATTATTTCAATAGGAGATGATAAATGGCGGAATATAGACATTGCAAATGCTATTGGAATAAGTCCGTCTGAAGTCTCTGAAGCACTAAATAGTGTTTGTCCATAAAGTCCGACTTCTTCGTTACGCTTGTCAGAAAAACAGTCATTTACAAGAGTAAACTCCTTTATTTTCTGACTTCGCAAGCCTCGAATTCGAACCTTCTGAATCAAACACTGACTTTATGGACAGACTCTATTTAAAGTCTAAAGGCTGGTTTAGTTTGTTTAATATTTCATCGGCCTTATCCGTTGAACCATCGTTAACAACAATGATTTCATTAAAAGAATATCTGGCAACTTTTGTTACCAAATCATTTACTGTTCCTTCTTCGTTATAAACACAAATTATAGCTGTAGTTTTCATTTTTTCTGCTTTTTATATTTATTAATAGCTTCAATTGCCGCATTCCTTCCGGTTTCAATTATCTCTTCTGCCCGATAAAAGTCGAAGGTTCCGTACGATTGCCTTGAAACCGCAATTAAAATATCGGGTGGGCATATCTCCAATGTTAACTTCGAAATCTGTGACAACATTAAACTTGATGTTTCGCTAATAAGATGAAAATAACCTACCCCAGCGTTTTCTTTTTTATTTGCATGTGCAGGGAAAAGCCTGGTCAGCCTTTTTTGAAAATCACGTAGTTTTCCGTTAGTGAGTTTTTCGAAATACCCCAAATCCGGGTTGTCAATTATTGGTTTATGATTTGGAATTCGTGAGTTTACATCAACCGCTATCAGAATATCATCTTTCTGCCGGGCAACCCGGTTAGTTGGCACGGGGTTTAAAACACCACCATCCACAAAAACAGTGTCGTTTTTTAATACCGGAGTAATAACAAAAGGGATAGATATTGAAGCGCGTATTGCCCCAAATAAACTACCTTCGGTTATCACTACTTCTTTTTTCTGTTTTAAATCAGTAACTACAGCAGCATAGTTAATGGGCAACTCTTCAATTTTATGGTCAGGGATAAATTTTTTTATCTCTCTTAAAACTTTATCTGCTTTTATAATTCCATTTGTGCTCAATGTAAAGTCAACCAGATTGAATATATCCATTTTGCTCAAGGAACGCAGCCATGATTCATATTCATCCAATTTCCCGGCAGCATAAATTCCACCGACCAAAGCACCCATAGAAGTACCTGAGATGGAACTTATTTCGTAACCTTGCTTTTCAAGTTCGCGAATTACCCCAATGTGTGCTGTGCCGCGAGCACCACCGCTACCCAATACCAGGGCTACTTTTTGTTTCATTTTATCGTTTTAATCCAAGTGAAAATATTTTATTGATTACAACTCAAACTCCTTTTCAATAAATTTGCAAACACTTCCAATGGTTTGCAATTCTAGTGTAAACTCGTCGGGAAGCATAATTTTAAGTTTTTGTTCAAGTTCAAGAATAATTTCAAGTTCATCAAGACTGTCGGCACCTAAATCTTTAAGGATAGAATCAGGGCTGATTTCAGTCTCAGAAATTTTCAATTTACGTGAAACAATTTCAGTTACTATTTTCTTAATTTCTTGATGATTCATCTTGTATAAGCTGCTATTGAAATTTTATTATTGTTTCAATTTTCTAACAGTAAAATCATCATCGGTCAACCCAGTATCGTATTTTACATCCGACATCAACATCTTTGTTTTATGGTTTCTCTTCAGGTCGGTCATTAAAATTTCTTTTGCATTCCAATACTTCCCAATTTTTTCAAATTGATAGACAGCCACTTTTATTTTCTTATTTCCTTTGTCGTAATATTCCATATATGTTGGGTAAAAATTTATTTTGTGGATTTTTACGATAAGCTTAGAATAAGCTGACTTGGGTGATATTGGGGTTAGTTCCAAAACAAAAACATCATCCTCTGTGCTGATTAGTTTTGGGGTATATTTTTCGGCATAAGGTTTTGCTTCCATATCGTCATAAGCAAAGTCGGTGCCTGCAAATTTTTGGCTTTTCACACTTGTTGATATCCTTCTTTCCTTGCCGAAAGAGGGCAAGTATAAATACATGATATCACCAGGCAACGATAAGGTGGCAATCCCGGCCTGGGAGGCGGGGGCGGTAAAACGGAAAAGGCGTTTATCTGTTCCTTTTTGCATCATTGTAGCTTCTCGTATTTTTTCTTTTCCGTTTTTGTCGATCAGGATAATTTTATTGTTCCCGGTCATGTCTTTAGGCGAATACATAACATCGTCCATTTTTTTAAGAATCTCATTTGCATCTTGTGAATAGGCAACAAATCCTGTCATCAGGAATATGGCACTTAGCAATACTGTTAATTTTACTGTTCTCATTTTACTTACTTTTTAATAGTTTATAAATTATTTACTTATTTGTAATCTTCTTTTTTCTACTTGTTAATATTAAAATAACCGGTAGTAATGTTAATGCACCTAATCCAGATCCAACCATACTAAGGGCTACCAATAACCCAAAATTTTGTAATGGAACCATTTGTGAGAATATCAACACCAAAAAACCGGCGGCAACCGAAACCACATTAATAACAATGGCTTTTCCACTTATCATAATTGTATCTTCTAAAGATTTGTTAATATCTCCTGTCTCCTTAAAACTATGATTAAAATGTGTGATAACATGTATTGAATAATCAATACCAATCCCCAGTGCTATACTAGCCACAAGAACGGTTGCAATATCGAGCGAAATGCCGGCAAAGCCCATAAACCCAAATAATATAGCAATGGTTGCAATGATAGGTATTGTAGCATAAACCCCTTTTGAAAATGATTTTAGCATTAAACCCACAATTATCAGTACCATCAGGATGGCAATGGCTAAACTGCTTTCCTGGCTCGAAAGAAGGCTTTCGTTCATCCTTACATAAACAGAAGGCATGCCCGTAACTTCAATTTTACAGACATCTGAAGTGTTTTCTTTTATGAATTTATCCATGTATTCAACGAAGTCATCCATTGCCTTGCTGTCCGAAGAGGCAAATTTAGATTGGATAATCCCTTCGTCAAGGTCGTCAGTAACTAATTGCGGCATGATGTCCTGTCCATCGAGCAAAAACCATAACTGTTCAATTTTATCCTGTTGGTCGGGTATCCGTTTCCCTTCGCCCATTACATCGTTCATTTCTTCTATCAGGTCGGCCACCGACTGTGTAGTTGATATATCGGGGTTTTGTTCCATATAATCCTGTGTCTTGATCATCATTTTCAATACCTCGGGGCTTTGCATGTTCCCCTTGAATAATACAAATACAGGTTGTGAACCACCGAATTTTTTTTGCATGATATCTTCTGAAATCCGGGTAGGGTTGTCTTTCTTGAAATACTCCTGCATATTCACACTTGTTGTAATCAAAAACATGCCGCCGGTACTTAATAATATCAAAAGACCCCAAGCAATCAAGGTATATTTTGGGTGTTCGAACAAAAGCTTTACAAGGGGGTGGAGGATTTTATCTGATAAAAAGTTCGTTTTGACAGAGTCTAATTCAGTATTTTTTTCTTTTATGTTTTTCCTGTACATCGAGAATGCTGAAATCACGGCAGGAACAAAGAAAATAGATATCAATAGGGCAAAAAGTGTCCCTATGGAAGTGAAAATACCGAAATCACGTATCATGGTCAGGTAAGCTCCAAAAACAAAAGATACAAAACCAATGGCAGTGGTTACTGCCGCCAGTATAACAGGTACGATAATGTATGCCATTGCTTTTACAATTGCTTCTTTCCTGTTTTTGTCGTAGGTTTGGTTTATCCGGTTCAATACATGAATGGTGTATGCACTGCCCACAGCCAATAAAATAATGGGAATGTTGTTTGAAATCATAGTTAACTCGTAACCCAACAAATCCATTAAACCGAGCGTCCACACAACTGAAATGCCGGCCGTTAACATAGGCATGAGCACCCCCCTGAAAGTACGGAAACTTAAAAATAAAATAAAGGCGATCAGTAAAAAAACGATGGGCAACAACCAAATCAAATCAGCCATTATTAAATCCGAAATATCGTTCATCATCATTGGCAATCCGCCATAATAAAGTTTTTCGGGCAGGTTTAATGCGTCAATCTTATCTTTTACATCTTTTGCTACAGCTTGTTTGTCGGCATCGTCGAGCATGGTAAACATAACCAGTGTAGCCGTGCCAT